>NZ_JBEXEA010000042.1:0-66000 GCF_040606035.1 Streptomyces sp. NPDC005483 | reverse complement strand
CATCCCCGGCGCCAGCCACGTCGACCTCTACGACAAGCGCGAATACATCAACCCCGCCGTCGACAAGCTCACCGACTACTTCACCACCCACCTCAACAAGTGACCCACAGGCCATCACCTGGCCCGCAGGGGCCCCGCCTCAGGCTCCCCGGGGGTCGAGGTGTCCCCGGCACCGTCGATCTATGCGGGAGCGCGCCGGGGCGAGGTACAGGGGTGGAGGCCCCCTTCCCCGGTCGTGCCCCGGACAGAGGCCTGCGTCAAAGCTCTCGGCGGTGACGGTGCCGGAGTCCGCCCAGGCGCAGAGCCTCAGAGGCTCGGGTGTGGGGAAGCCGGGCGACCAGGGACTACGTGCACCGCGGGCGGGGCACGGCGGCGAAGACCTCGGTGAGGTCGATGCGCGGCCGGGCGCGGAGGCGTGCCCTGTCCCTCGAACCCGTTCCGGGTGACGAGGTGAGCCGGGGCAAACCAGTCACACGTGTGCGGAGTTGAGTCAACTGCCGCTCAGAAACGTACAACGCACACATACTTGTGGCATGAATGCCACAGACGTTACGCGTGCCACTGAGTGCCCCGCGCAGTCCCAGCCGTCCTCCGACTTCCCCTCGGAGTTGGTCGGACGGGCCCGTGAGCTGGTTCCCCTGCTGCGTGCGAACGCCGATGAGGCGGACCGCGGCGGTCGGCTGCCGGGAGCCGTCGTTTCGGCTCTGCGGGACTCGGGGCTTCTGAGCCTTCAGGTGCCACGTGCTCTCGGCGGACCGGGCGCGGACTTCCGTACCGCCTTCGAGGTCTACACCGAGCTGGGGCGGGGCTGCGGGTCCAGCGGCTGGCTCGCCATGGTGCTTTCCGGCGGGGCGTACATGACCGCGCTGCTCGGCGCGCGGGCACGTCAGGAGCTGTGGGGGACGGACCCCCGAACGGTTGTCGCCAGTCGACTGCCGGCCGCGGGCACCGCACAGGCGGTCGACGGCGGGCTGGTGGTGTCCGGCCGGTGGTCGCCCATCTCGGGCGTCCACCACTGCGAGTGGGTGATGGTGGCGGTGACGACCGGCACCGACGCCGACCTCGCCCTGGCCGTAGTCCCCCTGACCTCGGGACGGGTCGAGAACACGTGGGACGTCACCGGTCTGCGGGCCACCGGCAGCGACACGGTCGTCCTCGAGGAGGTGTTCGTGCCGGACCACCGGGTGCTGTCCCTGTCCAGGATGGTGAACGGCGGCTGTGCGCAGGACCATCCGGACGAACCCCTGTGCGCGGCGGCTGTCGTCCCGGCCCTGACCGTGACGCTCGTGGCTCCGCTGCTCGGAATGGCACTGGCCGCTCTGGAACACACCCGGGAGCGGGTGGGCGCCTCACCCCGTCGGGCCGGCTCGGCCGACGTGCAGTACGCCGTTGCCGACGCCGCCGCCCTGATCGACTCCGCGCGGCTGCTGCTGTTCCGGGCCCTGGACGACATCGAAGCCGCCATCGCGGCTCGGACCCAGCCGGAGGAGCTGATGCGGGCGCGCATCCACATGGACGCGGCCATGGCCGCCCGCATGCTGCGTAAGGCCGTACGGCATCTGCTCACCGCGCTGGGCAGCGCGGCCTTCTCCATGTCCTGTCCGGTGGCGCGTATCTGGCGCGACACCGAGGTCGCGCTGTCCCACACGAACATCGTCCCGGGCCCGAACCGGGAGGCCTACGGGCGGGCCCTCCTCGGCCTGGCGGACCAGGAGGCGAGCGGGCACTGACGGCCCGCAACGGTTCGTCCGCTCCGGTGGGAGCGAACAGGACACGAGTCGTTGGTGTGGCACAGATACAGCAGGAGGACCAGACCACGCGCGGGAGAGAGGGGCGGCCGGCGGGTATGTGCGCCCGCTCACGTCCACGTCCCGGCGTCGAACCTTCTGGCCCCCGGTGCCCGTGTATCCGATGTGGCGCCGCGCATGCCACCACGGGCCGACTGGGTCGGTCGGCCTCTCCCGTTCTGGCGCCGGACCACTCCGGACGCTCTTATCAGCGAGGCAACCCATGAAGACCAAGGCAGCAGTCCTCTTCGAGGTGGGCAAGGAGTTCGAGGTCGTCGAACTCGATCTGGTGAAACCCAAACACGGAGAAGTGCTGGTCAAGGTCGAAGCGGCCGGCCTGTGCCACTCCGAACTGCACATGCTCAACGGGGACTTGCCGGTTTCGCTGCCCATGGTCGGCGGCCACGAGGCCACCGGCATCGTGGAGGAGATCGGTCCCGGAGTCGGCAAGGTCAAGCCCGGAGATCGGGTTGTGTGCACATTTGTGCCGAGCTGCGGACTGTGCCCTTACTGCTCGACCGGCCGTCAGAACCTCTGTGTCTTCGGGGACCAGCCCGACGGGCCCCTTGCGGACGGCACGTTCCGATTCCAGCTCCGCGGGAAGGACGTCGGTTCCTTCCGACAACTGGGCGCCTTCTCGGAACGCCTGGTGACGACAGAACGCTCTGTTGTGCGTATCGACGACACCGTTGCACCGGACAAGGCCGTGCTCCTTAGCTGCGGCGTCCCGACCGGCTACGGAACAGCCACGGAGGCCGGCCGCGTCGGTGCCGGTGACACCGTCGTCGTCTTCGGGATCGGCGGCATCGGCATCAACGCGGTTCAGGGCGCCTCGCACGCGGGTGCGGCCAACATCGTCGCGGTCGATCCGGTCCAGATGAAACTGGACGCGGCTCGGCGCTTCGGAGCCACCCACACCTTCGCCGACGCCGAGCCGGCACTCGAAAAGGTACGTGAAATCACGGCCGGAGAGATGGCCGACCAAGCTCTCATCACCGTGGGAAACGTGGATCAGGAGGTCGTGCAGCACGCGCAGACCGCCGTCGGGAAGTCGGGAGTCGTCGTCATCACGGGACTGGCGAGTTCGACGTTCGAGATTCGCGCAGTGGCCGACTGGATCCTCCAACGTCAGGTGGAGATCCGCGGCTCCATCTACGGCTCGATGAACCCGCAGACGGACATCCCCCGGTTGTTGAAGCTGTACCAGGACGGCTATCTGCGGCTGGACGGGCTGGTGACCGCGAGGTACGAGCTGGAGCAGGTGAACCAGGGGTACCAGGACCTGCGTGACGGCAAGAACATCCGCGGCATCCTCACCTTCGACTGAGGGCAGGGGCTCCGGATCGGTCAGGGAACCGCGTCCGCGCGGTCCCACTCCTTTGCCGACAGGTTCCCGAATGCCTGGCAACTCAGCGACACAACTGGGCAATCACGCCGGCAGGCAGGCGTCGGCCTTGTGAGGTGAAGCGTTCGGCGATGACGGCACGCGCCGGGCTGGGGCGCGGATGCCCTCGGGCTCATACGGCGGTCTCGCCCTCGGAGCCCAGGACGATGGGCTGATCGGCAAGATCCTCATCAGGCGCACCAGCCAGAACGCCTCGTGCCTCAGATCAGTACGTTCGTCCGTACCAACGGGACGCACATTCCTTCAGCCTGCTTGCAGCGGCGACGAGGGCCATGACGTTACTTCTGGGCGCGTACTGATGGTCAGGGTCGGCAGTGTGTCGGGCTGCTGCCGCTCGGTGGTTGTCTCGTGGAAACGGACGATGTGATGGACACACGCATCTGCCCGTGGGCTCGTTCCAGGCCGTCTGACAGCAGCGACGGCAGATCGTCGTGGGACTGCACTGCCGGGCACGTGTCACACCTGTCGGTGTCTCCTTGCCGCCCCCATCGCACGCGTGCCCTCCCGGAGTGATGCCAATCACAAGGGAATTCCTCCCCGGGAGGTAATAAGCGGGCCGCTGCTCACATTTCCAGGTATGAAAGCCGAGATGAGGGGGTGCTCGTGACACCTGCCGAGCGCTTCCACGATGTCTACGAGGCGTGTTACCCGCGTGTCCTTGCCTATGCCGCCAGCCTGGTGGGACGCGAGGTGGGCGAGGACATCACCAGCGAGACGTTCACCATCGCGTGGCGACGGATCCACGACGAGGTCCCCCACCCGACCCTGCCGTGGCTCCTGGGCGTGGCCCGCAACCTCGTGCGGGAGATGCGCCGCCGTGACGCCCTGCGGTACCTCCTGGCCGCGGAGGAGGCACAACGCCTGGCCGGCGGCGCCCACGGCCACGCCGGTGACGTGGCGGCGATGGTCACCGATCGGCACATCGCACTGCAGGCCCTCGCGGGTCTGCCGGAGGGCGACCGGGAGTTGCTGACCCTGATCGCCTGGCACGGCCTCAGCGCGAAGGAAGCCGCGACCGTCCTGAACTGCACCAGCGCGACGCTGGCCGTTCGGCTTTACCGAGCGCGTCGGCGCCTGGAGAAGGCCCTGGAGGCAGCGCAGTCCGCTGACCCGTACGAACCGGCCGAGGCAGCGCCGGTCCGCCCCACTGGCACCCCCCGACCGCACTGCGAAGGAGCACCCGCGTGAAGAACGCACAGGATCGATCGAAGCGACCCGACGCCATGCAGGTGCTCGCGGACGCACGGCCCGATGAACTGGACCCGGCACGGCTGACCGACCCGGCACGGCAACGGCAAGACTTCGTCCGCATCGTCTCCGAACCCGCCAACAGCCGCCTGGCACGCCGGTCGATGCGCCTGCGTCCGCTGGGGGCAGTCGCGCTCGTGGCGGCAGCGGCGTCCGTGGTGGTGTCCGTCGGCTCGTTCCACGGGCAGGCACCAGCCGATCACTCCCCCGCACATCCGCCGGCCTCAGTCGGGGCACAGGCACCGAGCGCAGCCGTCGACCTGCAGGTCGACGGACGTATTGAACTGCTCAGCGCGGCCAAGAAGGCGGAGGCCTCGCCCGCCGAGGGGACGTACTGGCAGACCACCACGCTTGCGCAGAACGTGGATGTCGCCGAGGTGAGCGGGCGGCTCTTCGCCGTGCGCAGCACGTCGACCGACGCCTGGTCGGTGGGTGTGCAGCCCGGGACGAAGAGCTGATGGTCTCCGGTCTGGACTCCCTGACCGAACCGCGGACCGCGGCGGACAAGGCGGTGTGGCAGGCCGTGGGTTCGCCCCGCACGGTGCCGGTCAAGAGCGGGCAGTCGGCCGCCTTCACGATGGGGACCGGACGGCCGACGGTCATGCGGACGGACGTCGGCGGCAAGATCTACGCCGTCGGCCCCGACAACGTCTCCTACCAGGACCTGCGGGCGCTGCCCCCCACCAACGACGGGCTGCGCCGTTACCTGGAGGAGCTGTACGCGCGGGGCAACGGCACCGAGGGCGCCGGGACCGACCGCACTGCCTGGATTCTGCGGCAGGCGGGCAACCTCGTCACGATGCCCGTCAAGCCCGGCGTCCGGGCAGCGGCGTACCGGGTGATGGCCGGGCTGCCCGGCGCCCGGGTGGTCGGTCATGTCACCGATCCGCTGGGGCGTGAAGGTGTGGCTGTCGAGTTCCCCGGCACGTACGGCACGCCGCTGGGGACGACGAAGCAGCGGCTTGTCATCGACGCCTCCACCGGTGACCTGCTCAGCGACGAACTCCGAATCGTCGAGCCCTCGGCGAGGGCCAAGGGGGCGGGCCTGAGGGCGGGCACCCTGGTCAACTACCAGGCGACCAGCCGTATGGGCTGGGGGAAGCGTCAGATCGCCGTGCCGACGAACGCCCACATCTGACCGGGCACCCGCTCGACAGACGAACGCGGCCGCGCCGTGACGCGCGGCCGACGCCGGGCCGCGAGCTCCTTCGGGGGCCGCGGCTCCGGCGGCGCGACTGCAGCCCCCTCTCTGCCCCGCACCTCGCGGCACCATCCGGACCGTCCAGCGCCGCCTGGGCCGCCCGGCACCACAAGCCCCCCGTCCCGGGGCTCCTCGAATCTCCCGAGAAAGCCCATGTTCATGCGCCTGCACAGGCCTTACTTCGCAGTGACCGCGGCGCTCGCCGTGTCCGTGTTGGGGATCACCGCGTTTCACCACACGGACGAGGGTGACGTCCACCCGGCCCATGTCCGGGCCGAGGGCGCCGAATCATCCGCCTCGACGACCGGGGCATCGGTACCCCCGTCCGCCGCTCCGTCGCAGACGGTCCGGTCACGGCCGCAACTACCCTCCCAGTTGCCGGGGCTCGGCCCAAAGACACTGGCCCACATCCCGCCCGGCACCCGGCAGGTCCTCGTCGTCACCGGAACAGCCAAGAACGCGGCGTCGTCGCAGGCCGTGCTCTGGCGACGGGTCGACGGCGGCTGGCTTCGCGGTGAGGTGTGGGCCGCCCACAACGGCTACAGGGGCTGGACGGACAGGCACTACGAGGGCGATCTGCACAGCCCCATAGGGGTGTTCGGTCTCACCGACGCCGGCGGACGTCTAGCCGATCCCGGCACCAAGCTGCCCTACCACCGGTCCGGTGCCTTCTCAGTCACCGGAACCGGATTCGAGGGTGAGCCGTTGGACGGCTCCTTCGACTATGTCGTCGCCCTCAACTACAACCGCCAGCCCGGGACATCACCGATGGACGGCACCAAACCGCTTGGGGCGAGCCGCGGTGGGGGCATCTGGATCCACGTGGACCACGGCGGTCCCACTCATGCATGCATCAGCCTCTCCAAAGCCCACATGAGGCAGTTGCTGCGCGCACTCGATCCCGCGGACCATCCCGTGGCCGTCCTAGGCGATGCGGCGTCGCTCGCCCACTGACCGTCCCGGCGAGCACAGTGAGGTGCTACGGCCCTGTGGTCGGCGTCGCCGCATGACTCCACCGGCGCCGGCGGGGGAATTGCTGCGCCAGAGCGGGTGGAGCCCTCGGGGATGCGGGCCACGGCGGCGGGGGTGGCCAGGGTGAGTGGGCGTGCGAGAGCGAACTGCGCTGGAAGCCCGAGCCCGCCCAGGGGCGCTTCGGAACCAGCCGGAGTGAGATCAGGGACCGAAGGGACTGGGTCTCCAACTGTTCGTCGTGCACCACGCACGAGCAGGTCGCGCCGACGGCCTTCAAAGTACGCCTGCGGACATCGGACCCACATCACACAGATAGATGACATTGCACCTCCACCGGAGGAGTCTGGTCCCGCGCGGTACGAGCGACGTCGAGGCAGATCCCGATGCGGTAGCCGACAATGTAGTGCGAAAGACGCAGGCGCATCGCGTCGCCGTATGGCCAACACACCCTGACGGCATCCCTGGACCACGTCTGGTCAGATCACCTGACCGGACCGAATGCCGTCGCCACAGGACACACGACGTTCGTTCCCTCATCGCACTGGCCTGTGGCGCTGCCGCGGCCCTGGCTCTCGGTGTTTCCCCCGCTTCAGCGGCGCTGGCCGCGCCCGCCGCAAGCTGCGACGGGGCCATCGTGCTCTGGGACAACGTCAGCTACAACGGCACCCACATCTGCTTCGGTTATTGGGAATCGGAGAGCGACCTGGGCAAGGTCTCGGCGCTCCCCAGCGGGAGCATGCAGGACAAGACCTCGTCTGTGCAGAATTTCACCAATTCGGCCTTCTGCCTGTACGTCGACAACAACTACTCGGGTGACAGGTTCACCATCAACGCGCACACCTCGATCGTCGACATGCGAGTCCCGAACTCGTATTGGAACGACAAGATCAGTTCCTTGCGTCCCGGCGCCTGCTGAGTCTGCCGTGCAGTGACCGTCGCTGTGGTGCGGTGTCTGTCGACCGGACCACAGCACGCCCTGCCTGCCTTATCCGAGCAGGACTTGCGCACCTGTCCATGCTCGCAGCCTCGCCGGTGATCCGCCGCGGAACACGGACCGTGACTTCATGGTCACCGAAACGGACTCCGTCTGACACGAGCGCGTTACAGGCTTTTCAGGCGTTTCCGGAACCGACCTGTGCAATGGGGCCTGGTGGGTGCCTGCCCAGCGGTGAGCGGAAGCGGGTGAGGAGCGGCCGCGGTCCTCGCGTTCGGGGCGGGTATCGGACCCGTGGGTTGGTCTCACCATGCCTGCCAAGATGCCGAGGGCGACCGTTGGTACGGCGTCAGGGCCTCTCTGGCGTCGTTCGCTGTCCCAGCCTGCTTTCACGGTTCGCCTACCGCGTCGTCACGACCGCGCGTCGGTCTTGGCCCTCACCGACCACACCTGAGTCCTCTGTTGGCCGGGGGTGGTGAGCGCCTCCTCGCGCAGGTGGCAGGCCCACCTCTTCCGTCAGGACGCCTTGCGCCAACCGGCTTGCGCCTTGTTGACCCAGCAGTGATGAGCAACCACCGGTGTCGTCGTGCGGCTTTCACATTTGCTCCGGACTGCCCCGGAACCGGCACAAGGAGCACACCAGCACGAGGCGTGACGTACGGTGGCGTCAAGGCAGGGGTGACCATCGCCGACACACGTGTGCTGCGATAGTGGCTTTCAGTCGCCTACGGAGGCATGCTGATATCCGGCCGATCAGACAATCAGTACCATCGCCGTGTGGGTGAAAGGTCTCTCATGGCCGGCATAGCTCAGTCCTCACCGGTCCGCGAGAGGTGGCCCCGCATCGGCGGGCGCGTCAGCCGTCGGCAGTCGCCGCGGAGATGCCCTCGCGCACGACGGGCGACAACATGTTCCTGACAGGGCCGACCTCCCGTCCGGTAGCTGCGAAATCGTCCGCCGCGACACCGAAGGGGAGCGGGCAGCCCGTTACACCCCGGCGGGACACCGTGGTCCCTTCTCAGCCGCGCTGTGCCGCTATTGACCCGCCGTCTGAGCCACTGCCGTGACGGAGGTCGGCAGGATGCGCCTCGTCGCACACCTCAGAGCCAACCGCACGACATCCTCGAATGATTTCGACGGCATCCAACACTTCAGCGATAAGGGATAGATATGACGCACATCGACACAGGCGTGTTCGGTGATCTGGCCGGTGATCTTTACGGGCCCCCCGACGACGTACGGCCGCCTCTGCTCCTGCTGCACGGGCTGACGTTCGACCGGCGGCACTGGGGGCCCTTTCTCGCCCATCTGTCCGCGGGGCGCCGGGTCCTGGCCCTCGACCTGCCCGGCCACGGCGCCTCGCCCGAGAGCACCTCGTACACCCCGGACGACGTGGCCACGGCGGTGCACCGGGCCGTCACCGCCGCACGCCTCGACACCCCAGTGGTGGTCGGGCACTCGATCGGCGGCCTGCTGGCCACCGTGTACGCAGCGGGGCACCCCGCGCGTGGCGTCGTCAACATAGACCAGCCGCTGCTGCCCGGGCCGTTCGGCGAACTGCTGCGGCAGAACGAAGAGCTGCTG
Organism: Streptomyces sp. NPDC005483; assembly: GCF_040606035.1. Lineage (NCBI taxonomy): Bacteria > Bacillati > Actinomycetota > Actinomycetes > Kitasatosporales > Streptomycetaceae > Streptomyces > Streptomyces sp. NPDC005483. The sequence goes on along the minus strand of NZ_JBEXEA010000042.1, from coordinate 56,869 downwards.
CGCGGCCCGGAGTATCTGCGGCTGTGGGAGCGTCTGACCGCCGGCATGGGGATCGACAGCCTCCCGCCGGCCGCTCAGGACTTGATCCACACCGCCACCACTCCCCGGCAGGACCTGTTCCTCGGCTACTGGCACGATCTGCTGTCCAAGTCAGCGGATGAGATCCGCGCGCGTCGTGAGCGGGACCTGACCGCCTTGCGTGAACGGGGCGTCTCCTACCGGCATGTGAGCACGAGCGAACTGGCCGGGCCCTATCGCGCGTGGGTTCACGCCTGCCTGCCGGACGCCCTCTTCAGCGTCATCCCGTCGACCAGTCACTTCCCCCATCTCTCGCACCCCAGGGAGCTGGCGGATCTCGTGCCCTAACAGTTGTGGCGCCCGCACGGGCAGCGACGACCAGGGGTCCCGGAACCGAGACCCCGCCGTCCGCGGCCAGGCGCACCTCGGCCTCCAGCCGCCGAATGAGTACAGGCACACATCGGAGACGGACCGTGCGCCGACCGGAGGAGACAGGGCTCCGGGCAGACGGCCGGTCAGCCACCACGCAGGTCACGTACCAGACCAACGGAGAAGCCACCTGCAGCATGTCGGAGGCGGCTGACTCCACGGGGGCAGTGCGGACCGCCCACAACGGCTGTAAGGGTGGAGCGGGAACCTTGGAGTGAGCGGATCCCGTTTCTTCAGGAGCCTCGGCGTGAGTCGCCGTACCCCTACGACGGAGAGCCCGTGAGCACACATCAGCGCGGCCGCCACGCCGCCGCAGAAGCCGCCCCGGTGGCCCCGGTCCCCGAAGAGGCCCCGGCGGAGCGTGCCTGCGCCCGCTGGTCCAGCAACGGTCTCGCAGCGTCCGAGGCGTTCACCTACTGGGCCGACGTGGTGTGCGAGGCCTTCGTCGGGGTGGCCGTGCGCCCCAGCCGGGGTGAGCCCTTCGAGGGACACATAGAGACGTCCGTCCTGGACGGGGTGGGCTTCGCCAACCTGGCCGCGAGTCCGCAGCACGTGGTGCGGACGGGTTCACTGATCGCACGCGACCCCGAGGAAGTCGTCCTGGCGAACATCCAGTTGCGGGGTCGGGCCAGGCTGGAGCAGAGCGGACGCGTGGCCGTGCTCACCCCCGGGACGATGGCCTTCGTCGACAGCACCGTCCCCTACGACCTGGACTTCGCCGACGACTTCTCGCAACTGGTCGTCAAGGTGCCCAGCACCCGTCTGCCGCACCGCTCCCTGAGCAGGGCGACCGCCGTCGCACTGAGTGACTCGGGGCCCGGCCGGGTGGTCGCCGACTTCCTCGTCGGGCTCGGTCGGCTGCGGGACCACGACCCCGCGGCGGCGACCGCCTTGCTGCCGCATGCCGTCGAGCTGCTGGACTCGGCCCTGGGCTGGGCGGCGGACGGCGCCGCGCCCGTGACGTCGGCGACGGCAGTGACCCGCGAGCGGATCCATCAGTTCGTGCGCCGGCACGCCGTGGACGATCACCTGGACGCCGCCACCGTGGCGACGGGCTGCGGTGTCTCCCGGCGCACGCTGTACCGGACGCTGGCCGAGGACGGCGACACACTGACAGGACTGATCCGCCGGGTGCGGGTGTCTCACGCGCAGCGGCTGGTCCGGGCGCATCCCGAACGGCCGCTCGCCGCCGTGGCCCGCGAGTGCGGTTTCGGCGGCGAGGCCCAGTTGTACCGGGCGTTCCGGGCGGTCACGGGCATGACGCCCGGTGCCTATCGTTCGAGGTGACGATCAGGCGGCCGTGGGTCCGTTCCGGGGCAGGAGCTCCCTGATCATCCCGACGAACGCGGGCGGGGCCGGTGGCATCGGTGCCTTGACGAACTCGCCGAGGCCGACGTCGTAACGCTGCCCCCACGCCGGTTCCACGACGTGGTAGCCGTCGTGGCGGAGCTGGTCCACGTTGCGCTGCACGGCGGGCTTGGTCCACATGGCGCCGGTCATCACCGGGAAGAAGAGCACGGGGAATTCGGCGGCGGCGACGGTCGCGGTGAGCAGGTTGGGAGCAGCGCCCGTGGCGACGGCGGAGAGGGTGTGGGCGGTGGCCGGCAGGACGGCCATGAGGTCGTGCTCGGCCGCCAGGGTCGCCTGGTTCTCCCGGGCCCAGGCCGCCGGCGTCGTGCCCGTCACCACGCGGTCCGCGAACAGGCCGACGGTGTGCGGCGGGAGGAACGTACCGGCCGTGTGGGTCATCAGGACGGTGACGGTCCCGGTGAACGTGGCGCGCAGCGTGCTGAGGTAGGTCGGGAGCATGGCGACGGCGGCCGAGCCGGTCGCGCCGATGAGCAGACGTCCACCGAAGGTGGACGGGGTGTCGCTGGTCATGCCTCCACCATGGTCCGGGGTACGGGGCGGGGTGTGACCAGGTGTGCCACGCGAGCTGACCATTCGTGCCGTCCGCCTGCCCGGTGATCAGTCAGGTCCTGCTCATGATGATGCGTCTGCTGCCGTGCAGGGCGGTGCGGACGACGGAGGTCGAGGAGCAGATGTCGGGGGTCACCTGTCCGGGGTCTGACTCCTGGGCACGACGTGGAGCTCTCCGTACTGGCCGCCCCTGACCCTCGCGGGGTCGAACAGGGCGCCGAGGTGGGCGATGTCGTCGGCGCTGAGCCGAGGTCCACTGGCCTCTTGACGAATGCGGAGGCGACCGAGTGGGGAGCATCACACCGTTGTGGCACTGCGTCGCCCTCGCTTCAGTCGGCCGTGACGCGGGGTTCTCCGCAATGTGTGAGAGGTTTCATCTGGGCCGACAAATGTTTCGACGTCACACACGAAACACGCGAAACACCCAGGAGGGGCCGTATGTGTGAGTCCGGATCCGGAACCGAGTCAGGCACAGGCCGTCGGTCCCTGCTGATGGCCGCCGGGGTGATCGGCGCCGCCGGTGCGCTGACTCTCGCGCCCGTCAGATTCGCCGAGGCCGACGAGAACACCGCGACGGGTGTGCCCGAGGACGGCACCGAAGTGACGCGCACGATCACCGGCCACCTTCAGACCGGCGCCGCCGATTTCGTCTACCTGCCCGTCGAAGTACCGCGCGGCGTCAACCAGATCGCCGCGCGAACGCGACGTAGCCGAGGGTGTCGGGGAACGTGGAGAACTTCTGGGTGAGCCGGATGGTGAAGGTCCGGTCGTCGATGACCTTCAGGCCGGACAGGGTGTCGGCGGTCTGCTTGCCGGTGTCCGGGTGGACCTTGTCGTAGCCCTCGATGTAGCCGAAGAAGTAGGCGTTTTTCTGGTTGTTCTTCAGGCTGGCCCCGTAGTTCCAGGCGTCCACGAAGGAGTGCGCGGTGATGGGCTCGCCGTTGCTGAACTTCCAGCCCTTCTTGAGCGTGACGGTGAAGGTGCGGGAGTCCGCGGTGGTGACGCTCTGGGCGACCGCGTTCTCGGCCTTGCCGGTCTTCGGGTCGTACTGCTTGAGCCCACGGAAGATCATGTCGAGGACCTTGCCGCCCTCCACCTCGTTGGTGTTGGCCGGCTCCAGCGGGTTCTGCGGGTCGCCCCAGACCGCGCTGAGCACGTCCGCGCCGCCACTGCCGCCGTCGTTCCCGCCGCCACCGCTGCAACCGGTGAGGGCGAGGGCCACGGCCGTGGTCAGGGCGGGCCAGATGGCGTACGTGTGTGCTCGCATGGGGTCTCTCCTTGAGGGCTGGCCCACGACCTTGAACTGGTCCTCGGGTGGGCAAACGTATGTATGGCAGCGGATGTCCGACATCACATGTCCATGCGATATGTTCCGAATCGGTCGACACCTACCTTCACAGGTGTGTCGTGGAACGCAGAGGGTGACGACGATCGGCGCTTCGCGGTGCGGACTTCCGTGCGGTTCGGTGCCGCCGCGGCCGCGGCCGCCCTGACATGCCTGCTGGTGTGCGTGGCGTTCGTCCGTACGGCCGCGGGCCAGCGCTGGGAGGACGCCGTGTGGGACGGGCGCGCCCAGGACGAGTCACTGGCCGCGCTGCACCGGGCCGACCGGGTGCTGGACCACATCACGCTGATGTCCCTGGGCGGCGCCGTGGCCGTGCTCGTGCTGATCGGCGCGGTGCGACGGTGTCACGCGGCGACGGCGGTCGCGGTGGCGGTCGTGGGCGGGTCGCTCGTCCTGAGCGAGGTGCTCAAGCTCCTGGTGCTGCGACGGCCGGACCTGGTCAGGGCACCGGTCCGGCTGCTGGGCAACAGCTTCCCCAGCGGGCACACGGCGATCGCGATGAGCGTGGTCTTCGGGCTGGCCCTGGTCGTGCCCTACCGGCTGCGGGCCGCCGTCGTCGGCGTGGGCGGCCTTCGTCGGCGCCTACACCGTGGCCGCCGGATGGCACCGCCCCAGTGAGGTCATCGGCGCCGACCTGCTGGTCCTCACCGTCGCCTGCGGCTGCGTGGCGGTCGCCGCCCGCGGCGGCGGGGTGCGCGCCGCGCCGGGGGGCCGCCGTCGTGCCAGGACCGTCGGGACGTTGCTGGTGACCGGTCCCTTGGCGGCCGTCGCCGTTGCCGGGCTGGGTACCGGCGGGGTCCTGCTCGTGGGAGCCGTCTCCGGGGCGGTGCCGGCGTGGTCCATGCCGGCTGTCGCCTATGCGACGGGCCACGCACTGGCGGCGGGGGCCGGCGCCGCCACCTCGTTGGTGTGGCTCGGGCTGATGCGCCACCGCATCGTGGGCACACACTGACCGGCCGTGCCGCACGTGCCGGCGGCCCCGCCCGGTTGTCGCCTCCAAGGGCCTCAGGCCCGCCCCCGCCCATGCGCTCTGCTCCCTCAACGAGTCCTGACGCCCGACGCGTTCACCCGCCTTCCGGTGCAGACACCTTGTGCATCGCCTGTGCGCGGGTTTTAACTCGTTGATCACCAACGGTGCCATCGACACGTGTTACCACTTTCGGGCGACCGTGCAGCACCCGATCCGGGGGTCGCACGGCACTGAACACCCCCTTGCAAGGAGCTCACTTGACCCTGCCCAAGTCCCGCAGACGCGGGCTCACAGCACTCGGGGCCGTCCTGGCGGCCCTGGTGACGACATGTCCAGCGGCGGCGGACGCCACCCCGGCGTTTCCGCCGGCCCAGGGCACCCCGTCCCGGGTCCTCGGTGCCCCGCGCACCGTCACACTCGTCACCGGTGACAAGGTCAACGTGACCACCACCGCGGACGGGCACACCACGGCCACCGTGAACGGCCCGGACGGGCAGCCCTCCGACGCCCATGTCATGACTCAGGGCAAGGCCATCTGGGTCTATCCCGACGCGGCGCTGCCCTACGTGGCGTCCGGAGCGCTCGACCCCGACCTGTTCGACGTGCGGAAGCTGCTGGCGGACGGCTACGACGACGCCCACAGCGACCGCCTGCCGCTGATCGTGTCGTACACCGACGCCGCGTTCCGCTCCCGTACCACCGCGGTGCCGAAGGGGGCCCGCAGGACGCTCGCCCTGGACAGCGTCCGGGGTGCCGCCCTGTCCGCCGACCACGCCTCGGCCCCCGCCTTCTGGGCCTCCCTGACCGGTGGCTCGGCGCCCGGCACCCTCGCCGGCGGCATCGCCAAGGTGTGGCTGGACGGCAAGGCCACGACCCAACTCGCCGACAGCACCGCGCAGATCGGCGCCCCCGAGGTGTGGCGGGACGCGAACACCGGGCAGGGCGTGGATGTGGCCGTCCTCGACACCGGCGTCGACAACGGGCACCCCGACCTCGCCGGCCGGATCGCCGCGTCCACCAGCTTCGTCCCCGGTGAAAGCGTCGAGGACGGCAACGGCCACGGCACCCACGTCGCGTCGACCGTCGCGGGCACCGGTGCCGCGTCGTGCGGCAAGGAGCGGGGCGTCGCCCCCGGGGCCTCGCTGCACATCGGCAAGGTGCTCGGCGACGACGGTCGCGGCCTCGACTCCTGGATCATCGCGGGCATGGAGTGGGCCGCCGAGGACCAGCACGCCAAGGTCGTCAGCATGAGCCTGGGCAGCGGCCCCTCGGACGGCTCGGACCCCTTGAGCCAGGCCGTGGACCGGCTCAGCGCCGAGACGGGCGCGCTGTTCGTGATCGCCGCGGGCAACTCGGGACCCGGCCCGTCGTCCGTGAGCACCCCCGGCACCGCCGACGCCGCCCTGACGGTCGGCGCGGTCAACGGCTCCGACCAACTGGCGTCCTTCTCCAGCCGCGGCCCGCGCAAGGACAACGGCGGCCTCAAGCCCGACCTGACCGCGCCGGGCGTCGACATCCTGGCCGCCCGCGCCCACAACAGCCCCGAGGGCGAGGGCCCCTACATGACGCTCAGCGGCACCTCGATGGCGACGCCCCATGTCGCCGGTGCCGCGGCCCTGCTGGCCCGCGTCCATCCCGACTGGACGGGACGGCAGCTCAAGGACGCCCTCGTCAGCACCACGGCGGCGACCCCCAGGTACAGCCCCTACGCCGCCGGAAGCGGCCGGCTCGACGCCGCCGCCGCGGTGCACGACACGGTGTTCGCCACGGGTTCCGCCTTCGCCTTCGCGCCCTGGCCGCACCAGGAGGGCGACACGCTCCGCAGGAACGTCACGTACACCAACACCGGTGCCACGCCGGTGACCCTGGACCTGACGGTCGGCGCTCCGGGCGCCCCGGCGGGGCTGTTCACCCTGACCGACTCCCACGTGACCGTGCCCGCCCACGGCACCGCCGACGTAGGCGTGCTCACCCGCCTCGACGCGGCGGCCGACGACGTCTCCTACAGCGGGTTCCTCACCGCCGCCGCCACGGACGGCACCGCACACGTCCGCACCACCATCGGCGCCCTGAAGGAGAGCCGGCGCGGCGACCTGTCCATCAGGACGAAGAACCGGCACGGCGCGGGCCTGCCCGGCGAGTTGGTGCTCAAGGACATCACCCGCAACAGCCCACCCCAGGTCTACGACATCGACGACTCCGGCCGACTGGACGTGAGGCTGCGGCCCGGCACCTACACGGCGTGGCTGTACGCCGACATACCCGGGCTGGACAGCGCGCACTCGCTGTCCCGGGCCGTGCTGACCGCACCCGAGGTCGTCGTCGACGGCGACCGGGACCTCGTCCTCGACGCCGCCGGGCTGCGCCGCCTCAAGGCCGTCACCCCGAAACCGACGGCCGGCACCTACGTCCGCCTCGACCAGTACCGCTCCTACGGCGACCTCGTGCCCTTTAACGAGGGCTACCAGCTCCAGCCCTGGGCGTACGACAGCCTCTGGGCCACGCCGACGCCCAAGGTGACCCAGGGCTCCTACACCTTCACCACGCGCTGGCGTCAGGTGCAGCCGCCGCTCACCGTCGCGGCGGGCTCGCACACCTACGGCAGCCTGCTGCCGCAGAGCATGTCGCCCGACCTGCCGGAGGGCAGCGGCGGTTACCGGGCCGTGGACGCCGGTGAGGGCTCGGCCGCCGACTTCGCCCGGGTGTCGGCGCGCGACCGGGTCGCGGTCGTCCGGCGCAGCGACACGGTGACCCCGGTCGACCAGGCCGCGGGCGCCGCCGCCGCGGGCGCCCGCCTGCTGTTGATCGTCAACGACCGCACCGGCCCCCTCGACGCCTGGGTCGACCGCGCCGAGGGCGCGCCGCTGCCGGTGGCGTCCGTCGGCACCGACGAGGGCCGCAACCTGCTCGCCCGCTTCCGGCACGGCGGCACCCCGACGTTGCGGGTGACCTCCCACCCGTATCCCGGCTATCTGTACGACCTGCTGCTGCGCCACGACGGTTCGGTGCCGCGCGACCTCACCTACCGGCCCGGCCCCGGTGAGCTGGCGCGGATCGACGTGACCGCCCGGGACACCCGGCAGGGCGTGGCAGCCGACTGGCGCAACGACCTGTCGCCGGACGCGACGTGGGCGGTCGGTTCGCCGCTCACGCCGGTGCGCGCACAGGGGTCGTACACGACCTGGGTCACCGCGGGGCCGGACGCCGTGTGGCTCGACGCGGTGTCCGTGCCCGATCTGACCGAGACCGGACGGGCCCGTTCCTACCGGCCGCGCAGCACCACCGCGACGACCTGGTTCGCGCCGGTGCAGCACCCCCGGCTGCTGGGGGACAGCGTTCTGACCCTGCCGCCGTCCCGGGCGGGCGACCTCATCTCGCTGTTCGGTCTGCCCGGCTACGGGGACTCCGACGGCCACGCGGGCAGCGTCTTCGAGTCCGGGGCGACCGTGCGGGCCGCCCTCTACCAGGGCGACACCCTGCTCGCCGAGGGCGACGACTGGATCTCGGCCGAGGTCGAGCCGGACACGCTGGCCTACCGTCTGGTGCAGGACACCACCCGTGACCTGCCCGGCCGTCCGTACTCGCCCCGGACGCACACCGAGTGGGCGTTCCGCTCGGGACACGCGAGCGACACGGCCCTGGAGGCGCTGCCGCTCGTGCAACTGGACTACGCGGTGGCGACGGACCTGTCCGGGAAGGCGGGACGGCACACCGACGTGACCGTCACGCCCGCGCACCTGGCCGGTGTCACCGGGAGCCCGTTCCGTTCCGTCACGCTCGACGTGTCGTACGACGACGGCGCGACCTGGCACCGTACGCGCCCGGCGCACGGGTCCGGTGACGGGGCGCGCTTCCGCCTCGACGCCCCCGCGACGGCCCGGTTCGTGACGCTGCGGGCGTCCGCGCGGGACGCCGCGGGCAGCGCGGTGACCCAGACGGTGGAGCGGGCGTTCGGGCTCAAGTAGCCTGCGCGGCCCTTGTGATGCGCGTGCCCGCACCGGAGGTCTCCGGTGCGGGCACGCGTTCGTTGCCGGGCCCGGCGGGTCAGAAGGTCAGGCTCCAGCGGTCGAGGTAGCCGCCCTCGCTCGGGGCGATGCCGGGCGCGGCCGGGGTGTAGTCGGTGACGCGGAGCTTCCAGACGCCGTTGGCGGGCAGGGCGGAGGCGTCGACGGTGAAGGTGTCGTGCAGTTCGGTTCCGGTGTCCCACCGGAAGTCCTTGACCAGCAGCACCGTGCCGTCCGGGCCGACCAGTTGGACGACCTGGGCGCCGATGAAGGTGTGGACGATGTCCACGGAGACCTTGAGGCCGGCCGGTGCGTTGCCGGTGCGGCCGGTGACCGTCAGGGGGGTCTCGACGCTCTTCCATGCGGCGTAGTCGTGGCGGTCGGGGTCGACGAAGAAGTCACCGCCGGAGGCGATCACCGTCCAGTCGAAGATGTACCGGCGCTTCTCGGCTGCCGAGTCGGTGAAGGTGAAGGTGGTCCGGAAGGTGCCCGCCGTGGTGGGGGTGCCGGAGATCAGGCCGGACACGGCGTCGAGGGACAGCCCCGTGGGCAGGCCGGTGGCCGCGTAGGTGACGGGGCCGGGCCGGGTGGAGACGGCGGAGACGGTGCGGGTGACCGGCTGGCCGACGGCGGCGTCCCGGGCGTTCAGGGACGTGATGGCGATGTGCTTGACGTAGCGGGGGCCGACGTTGACAGCGGCCCAGGCGTTGGCGACGGACTCGTAAGCGTCGCTGGTGGTGCCGAACAGGTCGGCGGCGGCCTGGAGGGTGGCGGTGCGGGCGCCGGCGTAGTCGGTGGTGCTGGTCATGTAGTGGGTCAGGGCGCGGTACCAGACGTTGGTGGCGTTGCGCAGGCCGATGCCGGAGACCGGAAGACCGTCGTAGGTGGGGCTGTCGTAGTGGACGCCGTTGATGGTCTTGTGGCCGCTGCCCTGGGAGATCAGGTAGAAGAAGTGGTTGGCGACTCCGGCGCCGAAGTGCGGGTCGAGCAGGTGGGTGCCGGGGGTCCAGTAGTCCTGTGACGTGCCCTTCTCCGAGGCGTCCTTGGAGGGCTGGTCCATGTAGCGCAGGGGCTTACCGGTGCCGCGGACGTCGGCGAGCTCGCCGATGGTGTAGTCGGGGACGTCCTTGGGGTTGTCGGCGAAGAACTCGACGGCGGTGCCCAGGATGTCGCTGGTGGCCTCGTTGAGGGCGCCGGACTCGCCGCTCTCCAGCAGGCCCGCGGTGGCGGCGGTGATGCCGTGCGTCATCTCGTGGGCGGCGATGTCGAGTTCGGTGAGCGGGTGCCGGTCGTCCAGGCCGTCGCCGTAGGTCATGCAGAAGCAGCTATCCAGCCAGTAGGCGTTGGCCAGGCCCGCGACGTGCACGTTGGAGACGGCTCCCACGCCGTCGTCGGCTATGCCGTTGCGGCCGAAGACGTCGTGGTAGAAGTTCCAGGTCGTACGGGACCCGTAGGCGGCGTCGACGGCCGCGGTCGCCCGGTCGTCGGGGGTGCCGTCGCCCCAGACGTCGTCGGCGTCGGTGTACAGGACACCGAGGCCGCCGTTCGTGATGTCGCGGACGCTGTTGCCGCCGCGCTGGGGATCGACCAACTGGTAGGTGTCCCCCACCCGTTGGGTGTCGAGCTGGACGGTGCCGCTGTACTGGCTGTTGCCGACGCCCGCGGTCACCTCGTCGTAGGCGGCGAGCCAACTGCCGGTGGCGGCGTCGAGGACGACGTGCAGACGGCTGGGCGTACCGTCCGCCCGCTCCCCGCCGACAACGTTGTCGAGAGCCAGCCGCGGGGTACCGGAACCGGCCCAGACGACGCGGCGCGCCGGTCCGTCGACGGCGGCGTGCGCGAGGTGCTGCTTCCCGGCCTCGGCCAGCGCCCCGCTCCTCGCCTGGCCCGCCGTCACACCGTCCTTGACGGCGGGCACGGACAGCGGGGTGTGCAGGGAGTCGTCGATACGGCGGCCGTGCGGGCCGTCGTGCACGATCAGGTCGCCGCCGCCCTCGACGGGCAGCCCCTGGTAGGTCCGCGTGTAGCGGGTGTGGACCGTACCGTCGGCATCCTTCAGCACGTCCTTGACCACCAGGTTCTCGTGGCTGCCGGCGTGCAGGGCCTTTCTGACGTCGGCGCGGTCGTCGTCGGCCCGGTCGAGCAGGGGCGTGCGCTCGGCGGAGCCGAGGGGCACGGCCTCGGCGCCCGCCCTGGCGTGGGCGGTGAGAAGCGGGGGCGCCGGGGTGCGCGCGGCGTCGCGGGCGGTGCCCGTGGGGGCCGGGGCGGCGGTGGCGGGTGGGGTGGCCAGGGCGAGGGCGCCCAGGGTCACGGCGAGGGAGACCGCGAGGGGGCCCACGGGTCTGAGGCGTGACGTCGGCCGGTCCGCGCGCGGCACACGTGCGGCGGGCTTGAAGCGGGGCATGGCTCTCCTGGCTCAAAGGGGCAGGTGACACAGACACCGCGACGACGGGGCGCCTGTGGAGCTGAGGCCGCTGCGACACCTGTGCGCAGCAGCGGAAGCGACGGGATCGTTGCAGGTAACGGGCGTGCTGTCAGCACTCCGGTGATCACTGTTCGAAATCCGGCCACCTGCTCGCCCTGTCACGCCGGGCCCGATCGGGCCTCCGACGGGCACTTTTACGCTGCGGCAACATTCGGCCACTTCTGAACTTTGGCTGTTTCCCGACGGTGCGTGTGTACGTGCACGCGGCGGCGGCGCATGGGTGCCGTGCGCGCGGCTGCGCCACACACCTGGTGTCCGGCGGGTCTCTCCGCGGGATCCGCGCTGCGGTCGGTGCCCCGTAATAAGTCTCGCGATATACGGCAGGCGCCTTCCTGCTCACCAGTGCAGGAAGGCGCCTTTCCCTATGACCTGGATCAGTTCCTGTGCCACAGGTTGGCCGTGCCGTCACCGGCGGAGGCGCAGTAGTAGTACGAGCCCGTGACCCCTTGCTGCTCTCCGGCCCAGGAGTTCTCGACGCCGGCCCAGAACTGGCAGTCGGACCAGGAAATGTGGGTGCCGTGGTCCGTGATCAGGGTGTTTCCCTGGGTGGCGGCCTGCGCGCCTGTCGTCACCGCGGCGACCGCGGCTCCGGCGAGCAGGGCCACCGCTGCGATCTGCTTCTTGAGCATGCGTACTCCCGTGATTTTGCGTCGGCAGAATTTCCGAATTCAGTTTCCGCGCCTTTTCCCGTCACGGTCAATGATCGACAGATGAACGTGTACCGAGGCGAAGTGCACATGAATACCGACGACAGGATGTCGGGAATTAATTCGGCGTTAACCCGGGAAAAAGGGCAGGACTAACCGTTTATAAACGTGCGACACCGGGTCGCGGGTTCACTTGAATTCCGTGCGGCACCGACCGCGCCGACCGCGGGGACATGTGAGATCCGGCCGCTCGGAGGGGCGGGGTCGATGCACACGTGCCATCCGAAGGTGTCTCGTTGACACCCCCGGACGGTCGCATTCCGCCCTGAACCGGGCAGGCACATGTCTAGACGGGTGTTCTGCAGCTAGTTTTGACTCATTGACGGCAACAGCCCGAGGACCAACATGCAGGTGCACCTGAACCCCCCGCTCGAACCCGGTAGTGCGCCCCAGCTCGCCGCCGCCATCGTCGCGGCGGCAGCCGACATCAGTGATGCGGAGCTGGACTACAGCCCGGAGAGCATCGATGTCGTGGAGGACATCGTCGACGGCTTCCGGGCGGAGGGTGTGAGCCGTGAGGAGATGGCCGAGTCCCTCGTCGGCTTCGGCTGCTACCTCGGCGAGATCGTGACGCGCCACATCGGCGGGGCCTGGCGGCACACCCCGGCCGCCCACCTCACGGCCGCCGCGTTCGTCGTGGTATTGCCGGACGCACGGGAGTGCCGTCCCATCGACTGGGTTTTCAACCGTCTGGAGTCCGGGGCCGCTTTCAGCATCCGTGCCCTGTACGCGGCGGCAGTGGCCGGCGGCGCGGACAGCGGGTTCGCGGAAGAGGGGGCGCACGGGTGAGCGTGTGCCGCAGACCTCCGTGCCTGGAACGATGGAGATGACCGGCACGAGGGCCGGCCCAGGAGAGGCGCGGAGAGCGGGAGGGCACGTGATCAGCGCGCACGTGGGCACGGAGGCAGCCGACCTGACGGGAGAAGCGGGCCTGGACGGCGCCGACCTGGTCGGCCGGACGCGGGAACGCGAGTTGGTGAGCGCGCTGCTGACGGACCTCTCCCGGACCGGCGGCCGGGTGCTCCACTTGAGCGGCGCGCCCGGTATCGGGAAGTCCGCCCTTTTGCGCTTCGCCGCGGCGAAGGCCGAGCGGCAGGGCGTAAGCGTGCTGTCAACAGCCTGGGCACCCGGCGAACGGGGGCTGCCCCATGCTGCGCTGCATGACCTTCTCCGCCCGGCCCTGCCATGGGCCGGCGACCTGCCTGACCGGGAACGCGCCGCACTGCACGCCGCATTCACCGGCGCCGGCGCCGGCCCGGCACCGACTGAGCTGGCCGCGGCCGCGCTTCGGTTGCTGACCGCACTGTCGGAACCTGCCTTGCTGTGCGTGGACGACCTTGACAAGCTCGACGTCGCCAGCCGCGACACCTTGCGTGCCTTGGCCACGATCATGCCCAGCAGTTCCACGTCGGCGGGACCGGTGAAACCGCTGGGCATGATCGTGACTGAGCGCGCCTTCGGCGACGGAACGTGGTCGCTTCCGCACGGGAACACGGTGACGCTCGGCCCGCTCCCCGAAGCGCCCGCCCGTGCCCTCGCCGCCCGCGCCGGACAGATCAGCGCATACGGCGAGGAGCAGCTCGTCCTCGCCGTGGCGGGAGGCAATCCGCTCGCCCTCATCGAGCTGACCGTAGGCGGTGGCCGGCTCGGGGACGCGGCCGGTTTCGGCATGCTGGCCGCGACACCACGGATGGCGGAGGCGTACGCGTATGACTGGGAGATGCTGTCGGCGCCGGCCCGCGACGTGCTGCTGACCGCGGCGCTGAGCACCTCGCCGGGCAGGCGGGCCATCCTGCGCGCGAGCACCTCCCTGCTCGGTGACGCCGACGCGGCACGGGCCGGCCTCACGGAGATCATCGCTCTCGGACTGGTCGTGGACGCGGTCGCCGGGGTCGAGGCCGACGAAAGCGTCGCGGAGGGCGTCCAGGGCGATGGTGCTCGGGTGCGCTTCCGCGAGCCGCTGATGCGTCCCGCCGTGGTGCGGCTGGCGCCGGCGGCCCGGCGTATGGCCGCGCACGCCGCGCTCGGGCGGAGCCTGACCGTCCCCACCCAGGCCGCCTGGCACACGGCCCAGTGCGTGGCAGGTCCCGACGAGGAACTGGCGTACCGGCTGGAGTCTGCGGCGGCTGGTGCGCGTTCGGTCACCGGGGTTCTGGCGGCGCTCACCGCTCTGGAGGCCGCGGCTCGGCTGTCCGCGGACCCCGAGCGCCGGGCGGTACGGCTGCTGCGCGCGGCCGAGCTCGCCTGTGACCACGGGCTGGTGGATCAGGCTCTCCGGAATGTGCGCCAGATCGATCCGACCGAGCTGGGAACGTTCGGGCGCGCGCTGCTGCTGCGGGTACACGACCTGCTGCCGGGCAGCAGCGCGGCCGGCCGGGAGCGGATCGTCGAGCTGTGCGAGGCGGCGCGCGCGGTCGCCTCGCGGGATCCCGCGCTCACCCAGAAGCTGATGCTCGCGGCGGCCCGCAGATGCCGGTGGCAACAGGTCGGTCCAGGGGAACGCGACCTGGTCCTGCGGACGGCGGAGGCGCTGCGGGCTGGGCCCCGGGACGGTTGGTACCTCGTCGTGCTGTCGCTGACCGACCCCCTGCGCGTACCCCGGCCGCCGGTCCCGGAGCCCGCTCCCCGCACCGGCGAGGTCGAGGGCCGCAGCCTGTTCAGCCAGGTGACCACCCTCACCAACGACTTCGAGCAGGCGGCGCCGCTCCTCGCAGAGGTGGAGGCCGCCTTCCGCGCCGACGGCCGGTACGGGCAGCTACCGCTGATGCTCGTACCGCGAACGATGTGCCAGATCTGGCTCGGCACCGAATGGCAGACGGCCCTGGCGCTGGCCGAGGAGAGCCGGATGATCGCCGAACGGATGGCGCAGCCCGACTGGGCGGCGCGGGCCACGGGGATGCTGGCCATCGTCGCGGCGCTGCACGGCGAGTACGACAGGGCGCTGGAGTGTGCAGCGGAGGTCGAGGAGTCCTCCCTGCGCCTCGGCCAGGACCGGCAGTTGAGCCTGGCCGTGCTGGCCCGCGCGCTCGCCGCATCAGGAACGGGCCGGTACGCCGAGGCTTACGTGCGGCTGCGTTCCCTGTTCGCCGACCCGACGACTCCGTACGCCTTCGAGCAGTTCTGGGGGCTCGCCTTCCTGGCGGAGGCGGCGCTGCCCGCCGGGGAGCAGACCGACGTCCGAAAGGTGGTCGCCCATGTCAGGTCGCTGACGCGGTCGGGGTGTTCCCCTTTGCTGATGCGGATCATGGCCTATGCCGATGCCGTGCTCGCGCCGGACGGCGAGGTGGAGGGGCGCTACCGCCGCGCGTTGGGGCCCGGGATCGAGGTGTGGCCACTGCTGCACGGCATGACCCAGTTCGGGTACGGGGCCTGGCTCAGGCGTCGGCGGCGCGTCACCGAGTCCCGCGCACCCTTGTCCACGGCCGAGTCGGTCTTCCGGGCGCTTGGGGCCGCCTCGCGTGCCGAGCAGGCCGCCTCGGAACTGCGGGCGACGGGCTGGGCGGCGGACGAGCGGCCGGCCGAGGACGACCTGGCCGACATCGCCCGCGTGCTGTCGCCGCAACAGCTCACCATCGCTCGCCTGGCCGCGCGCGGCCTGAGCAACCGGGCCATCGGGGAACATCTGCGCCTGTCACCTCGTACGGTCGCCTCGCACCTGTACCAGATCTTCCCCAAGCTGGGTGTCTCCTCCCGTGCGCAGCTCGCCGCGCGGTTCGCGGCCGAGTGACGCACCGGATGACGCGGGGCGCTCAGGGCGTGTCCGAATCCCTCAGCACCTCGGCAAGCTGTGCGCGGGAGGTCACGCCGAGCTGAGGGAAGATGCGGTAGAGATACGCCCCAATGGTGCGCGGCGCGAGACCGAGCCGTTCGCCGATCTCTCGGTTGGACAGGCCGCGGGCGGTCAGCTCGGCGATCCGCAGTTCCCTGGCGGTGAGCAGATCACGCGCCGCGGTCGGCCGAGGTGCGCGGCCGGGGCCGTCCGCCCGCTCCCCCGAGGCCCTCAGTTCCGCGGCGATCCGCGGGGCGCGTGCCTCGGCGCCCAACATGGTGAAGCCGGCCGCCGCTTGGCGCAGGGTGGCCCGGGCGTCGGCGAACCGCCGCCGCAGGCGCAGCCACCTGCCCTCCGCCAACCGCAGCGGCGCCTCCAGGTAGGGCCAGCGGGACAGGTCCTCACCGAAAGCCCGTTCGTACATCGCCTGGGCCTCCTCGTCGTCCGCGAGCACGGCCCGCGCCACCATGAAGCGGAGAGCCACCACCCGGGGGCACTCGGGGCCCAGCCCGGCCTCAAGCCGATCGAGCACCGCGCGCGCCTCCTGAGAGGCCTGTTCCGCCTTTGCGGCCTCGGCGAAGGTCACCACGACGAACAGGGCAGCCGCGCGCGTGCGCGGATCTGTCAGGAGCGCCGACAACGTGGGCAGGGCGGACGCGGTCTGACCGGACTCCACCAGGACCCAGGCCGTGCCGACCGCGAGGATCGCGTCGATCGCAGGCACTGAGCGTCGGGCCGCCACCAGGTCATGGGGGTCGGCCGGGTCCGCCCGGGCACCGGTGCGCAGGGCCCGTACGAGATGTCCCAGAAGGCCGGCGGCCGCCGTGTGGTGCTCCTGACCGTACGCTCCGTCGGCCAGTTCCGCGCACTGACGGAACGCGTGCTCGGCCTGGCCCCAGTTGCCCATGGCCAGGTGCGCCAGTCCTTGCCGCAACAGCACCCAGGGCAACCGGTCGGGCAGGGCGTGGAAGCGGCGGCGACGCTCCGCGTGCCGGAACAGGTCCAGGGCCCGCAACGGGTCACCGGAGAGCAGTGCGGCTTCTCCAAGGCGTTCGATGTCGCGTCCCGGCAGATCGTTCAGGGACCGGTCGGCGGAGACACCCGCGAGGACGGTGGCGGCCCGGCTCAGGGGGCGGACCGTGGCCATCGCGTGCAGGAGCCGCGGGTCGTGCGCACGGTCCGGGATCGCGTCAAGGAAGGCCAGTAGCGCCTCGGACCGCCGGTCGTCGCCCGCGACCATGGGCGCTGTGATCCGGGCCAGCTCCAAAGCGTTCTCCTGCTCGGCGGTGCCGATGGGGGTGGGCCAGGAGGACAGGTCGGTGGGGCAGGAAGCGAAGGAATCGGTGGGACCTGCGCCGCGGTCGGGAGCGGGATGCGGGGCGGGGCCGGTGCTGTACGTCGGTGGCGGGGTGCTGGAGGTACCGGTGTGCGTCAAGGCCTTGGCGCACAGCGTGCCCAGGGGGCCCAGCGGGTGGCGCAGGGCCCGGTGCGCCAGCGTGCGGGTCATGCGGTCCAGACCGTAGAACTGGGCCAGTTGAGCGGCACGTAGCGCGCAGCGGCCCTGGTCGGCGGGGTTCGGGTGGAGGTCGGCGGCGCGCCGCAGCAGTCGCACGGCCATCGTCGGGGCGCACTGTTCCAGCGCGTCGCCGTGCACCGCTTCCAGGCGGGCGGCCAGCTCCGGGTCGGGTCCCTCCACCGCCTGGGAACGGTGCCACAGCATCCGTACCGATCCGGGCGAAAGGACAGCCGCCAGGGCCGCGTGTGCGGCGCGGCAGCGGTCGGGGGCGGTGCCGTGGACGGCCGCCCCCGCCATCGCGGGGTGGCCGAAGCGCGGGCACATGCCGTCGAACGACAGGAGACCCGCGCGTTCTGCGGGCTCCAGTGCCGCGAAGTCCAAGGCGGTGCCGCCGAGGCGGGACGCGGCCGACAGCAGCAACGGGAGATCTGCCTCCGGGTTCAGCGCCGCGACCAGCAGCAGGTCCCGGGTTCCGGTGGGCAGACGCGGGGCCTCGGGGGCCATGGCGAAAGCAAGGCGGTCGGAGGAGACAGGCAGGCTGGGCAGGGAGTCCTCGGAGGGGACGGAGAGTTCCAGCAGCGCCAGGGGGTTGCCGGCCGCGGTCGCGAGGAGTTCGCGGCCGGTCTGCGCGTCCAGGCCGGGCCGCCGTGCGGCCAGCATCTGAGCGGACTCGGCCGGAGAGAGCGGTCCGAGGGACAGCGTGGGGACTCCGGTCAGAGGGTCCGGCAGGGCGCGGGGCGGGCGGGAGGTCATCAGCAGGGCGAGCGGATGGCCCTGGGCCCGGCGGGCGACGAACATCAGCACCTCCCTGCTGGGTGCGTCCAGGGCGTCCCAGTCGTCAACGGCGACCAGGAGGGGCTGTCCGGCGCGGCTGATGGACGCCAGGGCCTCAAGGACGGCGAAGGCGAGCCAGGACTGCCCGGTGCCGGGTGCGGGGGCGCCGTCGACCAGCACGCTGACCAGCGTGTCGATGTGCGGCGAGTGGGGCGGGGTGCCGGCGACTGGTGGGAGGGCAGGCGGTGAGTGGGGCAGGTCGAGCGAACCTGCCGGGGGCAACGCGTTCGACAGGGCCGGCCAGACGGTCTGGAGCAGGCCGGACAGGTTGGGCGGGTTGCTGCCACGAATGCCGGCGCACCGTAGAACGCGCATGCCGTCGGCCCTCGCAGACCGGACCGCGGCCTCCAGCAGCGCCGACTTGCCCGTCCCGGGCTGCCCGGACACCACCAGGGCCGCTCCCTGGTCGGGCGCCTTCGTTGCGGTCGCCGCGAGGAGGACTTCCCGCAGTGCCCGCAGTTCGGCAGCGCGGCCCACGAAGCCTGGGTCGCCGTCCCCTTCCCGGTACGGGGAGGGGACGAGCGAGGGGGTGGGCCGCCTGTCCTCGTCCGCCGCGAGGGTGGAGAACCTGCCGTGCCCGTTCATCGGTTCCCCCTGCTGTGGTGCGCACGCTCCCCTCCGTCGCCGGGAGCGCTCTCGTGCATGCTCCCATCCCGTCGGCGACAACGACGAACGACAAGGGCGGTCCGTTTCCGCCGCCGGGACGCGGAGTGAACCTTCCTGCGCCGTCGCACCGTGTTCCCTGTGCGACGTTGATCCACTTTCGAGCAGCGGGAGTGGAGACAGGGAAGGACGGTTGGACATGGCAAACCTCGGGACACGGCTCGCCACCCTGGCGGTGGCGGGGGCGGCCGCCGCGGCCATCACACTCGGCACCGCCGGTTCGGCGTCGGCGGACGCCTGGATCGGTTCCGGGTCCGACAAGTGCGGCAGCCAGTACGCCCTGTGCATCTGGGATCAGGGCAACTACCAGGGCAGTGGGATCGGCGTTCCCTGGGCCGACGTCTGGAAGCTCAACAACATCAGCCAGTACTACGGCTTTTTGGGCAGCAACATCTCGTCCGTCATCAACAAGACCGGCACGGCGTTCTGCGGCGCCGAGTACAACTACGGAGCCGGCAACGCCTTCAAGATCCAGGCGTGGGGCTGGTACAGCGGCCTCGGCTCGTGGGACAACCGGATCCGGTCCATCCAGAAGTGGCCCTGTGACGCCGGGGTCTGACACATGCTGACGGGCCCGGTCGGCTTCGTGTCCGACGGCCGGGTCCCGTGACGATCGGCCGGTTCAGGGTCGGCGGCATGCATCTTGCTGTGTTCGATCCATTCGGCACCCTGCGCGACCGTCGTGCCGCGTTCTCGGATGCCATAGCCGAACAGGCCCACGACCGGAGATCGCCGGCTGGTTGCGTAACGAGCTGGCCGAGAGTGCGGACTGCGCCGACTTCGAGCATCTGCTTGCCACGTTCCAGGGCAAGGGGTCAGCCGGGCATCTGTGGAGGGCGTACCTCGACCACATGGCGGCCGCCGTGCACTGCCGACCCGCCGTACTCGACAGTCTGACGCGGCTGAAGGAGGCCGGCTGGAGCATCGGGGTCGCTACCGACGGTGCCAGTGACATCCGGCACGCCAAGGCCCGGGCCACCGGTCTCAACGAGCTGATCGACGGGATCGCCGCGTGCGGTGACATCGACGTACGCAGCCAGGACGTCCGGCTCTTCGAGCTCGCCGCCGCCCGGTACGGCACCCAGTCGACTCCGGGTGGCTGGATGACCGGGACAACCCGGAGTCCGACATCACCGGCGGTGCGGCGGCAGGTTGCGCACGATCCGGGTGCGCGGGCGTGCCCGGCCCGAGGGTTCCGGGATTCCGCACCACCCGGCTGACGACGTGGTCGAAGCCACCGACTACCCCCTGGGGCATTCCACGCTGTAGTCGCGCCTGGCGCGCTGAGACATGTGTGCACGCGACCCCTGGGTGGCGGAATGTCGGGAACCTGTCGGGTTCCTGTCTCCCTCCGGTGCTCTCCGGCCGGGTTCCGTGGCGGAAGGGAGGCAGGAGGCGTCGCCGTTCCTACGATGACCACATGTGTGCGTACGTGGTGCTCGCCGACGACGATCCCAAGCAGGCCGATCTCATCCGCCGCTATCTGGAGCGGGAGGGTCACGTGGTCGGGGTCGTCCACGACGGGCGGGCCGCCCTGGACGAGATCCGGCGGCAGATGCCCGACCTCGTGGTGCTGGACTGGATGATGCCGCGCGTGGACGGGCTCGATGTGTGCCGGGTGCTGCGCGGGGAGTCCGACGTGCCGGTGTTGATGCTCACCGCGCGTGTCGAGGAGGACGACCTGCTGCTCGCGCTCGATCTCGGCGCGGACGACTACATGACCAAGCCCTTCAGCCCGCGCGAGTTGGTCGCCCGCGTCCGCACCCTGCTGCGGCGCGCCGGTCTCAGGGCCGCGGCCGACGCCGGGAACGGCGGCGGCGGGGGCGAGCCCGTGTTCGTGGTGGGGCCGCTGGTGGTCGATCCCGCCCGTTTCGAGGTGCGGATGGACGGGCGGCCGACCGAGTGCACCCCCGGCGAGTTCCGGGTGCTGGAGGTGTTGGCGTCGGCGCCTGGGCGGGTGTTCACGAGGAAGCAGATCCTGGAGCATCTGCACGGCATCGACCGGTATGTGACGACCCGTACGGTCGACGGACATGTCATGAATCTGCGCCGCAAGATCGAGCGTGATCCCTCCCGGCCCGTGTTGCTGCTCACGGTGTACGGGGTGGGCTACAAGATCGCCGATGTCGGTCCGGCGGAGGATCCCGCCCAGGGCGCGGGCGGTTCGCGTGCGCGGTGACCTGCCGTTGCGCAGAAGTCTGCGGTCGCGGTTGCTCTGGCTGTCCGCGCTGGTCTCGCTGTGCTCGATCGTCGCGACGGCCTGGCTGGTCGTCAGCCTCACCGCCGTGGCCATCGGACGCGAGCGGGGGCAGGTGCTGGCCGACGACGCGCGGATCTACGACACGCTCGTCGGGTTCGCGGCCACGCACCCGGACTGGGGCGGCGTCGGGCCCACGGTGCGCGCCCTGTCGCAACGGACCGGCCGACGGATCACGCTGACCGACACGGACCGCCGTCTGTTGGCGGACTCCGGGGGCGGGGGCACGGCGGGAACGCTGCCGTCGAGGGCGTCGGCGACGGTCGACGCGCTGGCGGTGGACACCACGCTCGCCCGCCGCACCGTCGGCTCCTCTGCCGACCCGTCCGCCGACCGGATCGACCCGCGCGCGGTGGGCCCCTTCCGGTTGAGCGGCCGGGAAAGGAGCGACCTGGAGGCGGGGGCGTCCCGGGTCGCGGAGTGCCTGCGGGACGACCCGTCGCAGGACGTCCGAGTGACCCGCGCACCGAACGGCCGGCCGGAGGTCGAGATCGCCGGCCGCGCCCTCGACACCGGGGACCGTTGCGAGGTCGACGAACTGCTGCGGCCCACCCGGTCCGAGAGCCGGGCGCTCGCCCAACTGAACGGGCTCGTCAACGACTGCCTCCGCGGCCGTCATGCCCCGCCGGTGCGGCTGGCCGACGATCTGACCTGGGTCCCCGCCGGCGTGCGCGGCGCTCCCGACACCCGAGCCGTGACGACGTGTCTGTCCACCGCCCGGCGCGAACAGCTCGACCCCTATGTGGCGCCGCCCGCCCTGCTCTTCGCCACCGCTCCCGACCGGGAGATCGCCACGTTCTTCGACCTGTCCGGCGCCAACCGTACGCGGATCGCCGGTGTGACCGTCGCGGTGCTCCTGACCACGGTGACGGTCACGTTCGTCGCGGGCACCCGGATGGTCCGTCCGCTGCGGGATCTGACCGGTGCGGCGCAGCGCATGGCGGACGGCGACCAGAGCGCGCGGGTCGAGGTGACGGGTGACGACGAGTTCGGCAGGCTCGCCGAGGCGTTCAACCTGATGGCGAGCAGACGGCAGGAACTGGAGCAACTGCGGCGGGCGTTGGTGAGCGACGTCGCGCACGAGCTGCGGGCTCCGGTCAGCAATGTCCGGGGCTGGCTGGAGGCCGTCGAGGACGGTGTCGTACCCGCGGACGCGAGCCTGGTCTCCTCGCTGTTGGAGGAGGCGATGCTCCTTCAGCACATCATCGACGACCTGCGCGACCTCTCGGCGGCCGACGCCGGGGCGCTGAGACTGCACCCGGAGGACGTCGACGCGGCCGCGCTGCTCGGCCAGGTCGCCCGCGCCCATCAGGGCGGCGCCGGATCGGCGGGGGTGGAGCTGCGGGTACGGGCCGGGAACGGCCTCGTGCTGTCCGCCGATCCGATGCGGCTGCGGCAGGCGGTGGGGAACCTCGTGTCGAACGCCGTACGGCACACACCGTCCGGTGGCACGGTCACCCTGTCCGCGGAACGGGACGGCGAGGACGTGGTGTTCCGTGTCGCGGACACCGGGTCCGGGATCAGCGGTGAGGATCTGCCGAGGGTCTTCGACCGGTTCTGGCGGGCGGAGAAGTCGCGCAGCCGGCAGAACGGGGGCAGCGGGCTGGGGCTGTCCATCGTCCGCAAACTCGCCGAGGCGCACGGCGGCAGCGCGCAGGTGTCGAGCGTGGTCGGAGAGGGGTCGGTCTTCTCGCTGCGACTGCCCGGCTGAACCCGGCACCGCACGGGTGTCGAGCATGCACGCACTGACAGGAATCGCTGCGGCCGCCCGGCTGAACCCGGCGCTCGTCGTCGCCGGGCTGTCGCGGTGCACGTACACGGTCACCGTGCGGGACAGAGGCGGACCACGGGCCACCCCCGGAGGTGAACCGCGGGCCGACGAGGCGGCGGCCGCGGGTCCGGGTCTTGGCGACGGTCGGCGGGCGCGAAGTCCGAACGGACCGGCAAGGGATCCTGACGGCTTCCCGACACACGGCGCGGAGCATAACGGCCATGACCCACCCCACCCTTGTCCGGCCGGGCCGCGTGCTCGGCGCGGCCTGCCTGCTGTCCTGCGCCCTCCTCCTCACCGCCTGCGACGGTTCGACCGACGACACCCCCAAGCCCGGGCGGCAGGACGTGGCCTCCCTGCGGAGCGACGCCCCCACCGGCAAGGCGAGCGCCGCACCGGACACCGACGCCGACCGCCCCCAGTTGCGCCTGGACAGCTCGGACGCGGAGCGCGACCACTACTGGCACATCTACGCCACCTGCCTGAAGGACCACGGGCACAAGATGCTTCCGCAACGCGGCCCGGACTCCGTCGACGACACCGACCAGAGCCCCACGGCCAAGGCGGCCGCCAAGACCTGCGCCGACAAACTTCCTTTGCAGCCGCCCGAGTTGGAACGCTCGACGAACCCGCACTACGACGACGACTACCGAACCTACGTGAAGTGCCTGAACCGTAAGGGGCTCAAGGTCACCGCGCTGCCCGACAACTCGGGCTGGACGTACGACGGCGACACCACCATGAGCCAGGCCCGCCAGGCCGAGGTCGACAAGAGCTGCACCATGGAGGCGTTCGGTGGCAAGACGCGGTAAGACCGTGGCCGCGCTGAGCGCCCTGCTGGTCGTGGCTGTCTCGGGTGCCGGGGCGATGGTGTGGAGCGGCGCCCACACGGGCCGGGACACCGAGGCCGCGGCCCCGCTGCGCGTGCGGACGGTCACGGTGACCAGGACCGACCTCTCCGACAGCCGCACACTGCCGGGCACTCTCGGCTTCGGCAGATCACATGTGTTGAAGGGCACCGGACCGGGGGTGGTCACCGCGCTGCCGAAGCCGGGCGCCCGTGCGGTGCGGGGCCAGGCCCTGTACCGGGTCGACGACCGGCCGGTGGTCGTCTTCTTCGGCACCACCCCGTTCTTCCGTCCCCTGACCAAGACGGGGGTGCGCGGGCACGACGTGAGCGTGCTCGGTGACAACCTGCGGGCCCTGGGGTACGACACCGGGCCCGTCGGCACGTCCCGGTACAGCGGCGCGGGCGAGGAGTTCACCCCCGCGCTCGCCGCGGCGCTCAAGCGGTGGCAGCACGACACCGGGCAGGACGCCACCGGCACGCTCGTCCCCGGCCGCGCCGTCGTGCTGCCCGGCGAGGTGCGGGTCGACGCCGTCCAGGCGCAGCCCGGCGACCCTGCCGACACCCCCCTGCTGACCTACACCTCGGCCGCCAGGTCCGTCACCGTGCCGGTGGAGGCCACCGACGTGGGCACGCTCAAGGCCGGGAACAAAGCGCAGATCACGCTGCCCGACGGCAGGACGGTCCGCGGGACGGTCTCGGCGCTCGGCCGCACCGTGCAGGGCGGCGGTGCCCAGGACTCGGCGGCGCAGACCGGGCCGGCCACCGTCGAGGTGAGCGTCGTCCCGGACCGGGCGGCGGATGTGCGCGCCCTGGACGCGGCGGCGGTGCAGGTCAGGTTCGACACGACCACCCGCGAGGGAGTGCTCGCCGTCCCGGTGAGCGCGCTGCTCGCCCTGCGCGAGGGCGGCTACGCCCTGCAACGCCCCGACGGCACGCTGGTCGCGGTGAAGACGGGCATGTTCGCCGGCGGCCTCGTCGAGGTCAGCGGCAAGGGCCTGACCGAGGGCAGCAGGGTGGTGACGGCCTCATGAGCGCCCACATCCCCATCGCCCCTCCCCTGGAGCCCGTTCTCGTCGTCGACGACGTCACCAAGTGCCACCCCGGCGGTGTCACCGCGCTGGACCGGGTGTCGCTGCGGGTCGACGCGGGCGAACTCCTCGCCGTCGTCGGCCCGTCCGGGTCCGGCAAGTCGACGCTGCTGCACATCATGGGCACCCTGGACCGGCCGACCAACGGCATCGTCCGCGTCGGCGGGCACGACGTCCACACACTGAGCGATCGTCATCTCTCCGCGCTGCGGGCGCGGTCGCTGGGGTTCGTCTTCCAGCACTTCCACCTCACCGACGGGCTGGACGCCGCGGAGAACGTCGCCACGGGCCTGCTGTACGCCGGTGTCCCGCGCCGCAGGCGCCGACCGCTGGCGCGGGAGGCGCTGGACCGGGTGGGGCTGGCGCACCGCCACACGCACCTGCCGCAGCAGTTGTCCGGGGGCGAGCGCCAGCGGGTCGCCATCGCGCGGGCCCTGGTCAACCGTCCCGCGCTGGTGCTGGCGGACGAGCCGACCGGGGCGTTGGACGCGGCCAACGGGGAGGCCGTACTGGATCTGCTCGTCGAGCTGAACGCGCAGGGCACGACCATCGCCGTCATCACCCACGACCGTGACATCGCCGCCCGGCTCCCCCGCAGGGTGGAGCTGCGGGACGGCCGTGTCACCGCCGACGTGTACGAGGTGAGTGCCGTATGACACGCAGGGCGACAGGGCGCGGGGCGCGCCCGGACCGGATGACGCGTACGGCGACGGGGTACGCGCCGCGCCCGGTCCGGCTGGCGTTCTCCGACATCCTCCGGCTCGGTCTGCTGGGCATCAGGACCCGCGGGCCGCGGGCCGCGCTGTCCGCGCTCGGCATCTCCATCGGCATCGCGACGCTCGTCGTCGTGACCGCGGTGCCCGCCTCCAGCCAGCGGGCGCTGATGAACCAACTGTCCGCGCTCGGCACGAACATGCTGCGGGTGGCGCCGCAGGCGGACAGCGATCCCCCGGTGGTCCTGCCCGCCGACGCGGACGCCATGGCCGCCCGCGTCGGGCCGGTGACCGGCGCGAGCGCGGTGGCCAACACCCATACGACCGTGCTGCGTTCGGACCGCGCCGACCCGGCGGACGCGTCCGGCATCAGCGTCCTGGCAGCTCGCACGAACCTGCTCGGGGCAGTGCACGGCACGATCCGCTCCGGAAGGTTCCTGACGCCGACGACGGCCCGTTTCCCGACCGTGGTGCTGGGCTTCCGGACCGCTTCCCGGCTCGGCTTCGACCGGGTGCGCCCCGGGCAGGAGGCCGGGCAGGTCTACATCGGCGGGCACTGGTTCACCGTGACCGGCATCCTCGACCCGCTGCCGCTCGCCCCCGACCTCGACAGTGCCGTCCTGGTCGGCTGGAAGGCGGCGCAGGACGCGCTCGGCTTCGACGGCCATCCCACGGTCGTCTACGTCACGGCCCGCGAGGCGCAGATCGAGGCGGTACGTGCCGTGCTGCC
Organism: Streptomyces sp. NPDC005483; assembly: GCF_040606035.1. Lineage (NCBI taxonomy): Bacteria > Bacillati > Actinomycetota > Actinomycetes > Kitasatosporales > Streptomycetaceae > Streptomyces > Streptomyces sp. NPDC005483. The sequence continues at coordinate 30,800 of NZ_JBEXEA010000042.1, read as the reverse complement.
GGCCACCGTCCATCCGCAACTGCCGGGCCTGGTCCAGGTCAGTCGCCCCTCGGACGCCCTCGCCGCGAAGCGCGCCACCGAACAGACGCTGTCGGTGCTGCTGTTGGGGCTCGCCGGCATCGCCCTGCTCGTGGGCGGCGTGGGCGTGGCCAACACCATGGTCGTCTCGGTGCTGGAGCGGCGGCGCGAGATCGGCCTGCGCCGGGCGCTGGGCGCCAGCCGGGGCCAGATCAGGGGGCAGTTCCTGGCGGAGTCGGTGGCGCTGTCCGCGTTGGGCGGCGGGGCCGGGACCGTGCTGGGGGTGGTGGGGACGGCCGGGTACGCCGTGTCCCAGTCCTGGCCCGTGGTGTTCCCGCCGTCCGCGCTGGTCGCGGGGGTGCTGGGGGCCGTCGTCGTGGGCATGGCGGCCGGGGTGTACCCCGCCGTCCGCGCGTCCGGACTGCCGCCGACCGAGGCGCTGGCCGCGGTCTGAGGCCTTGTGTCGATCTGAGCCCTGGCCGAGCCCACATGCGTTGAAACCCTCGGGCAATGCACACGTGTGTCCCGGATCGCACCTTGACGGAGATATGTTCCCCCATAGGATGTGTTTCGGTACGAGCCGTGAACACATTTCGAGGAGCCAGCCTTGCCCGAGGACAACCAGAAGCCGTTGACGACGGTTGCCGGCGCACCGGTTCCCGACAACCAGAACTCGCTGACGGCCGGTGCGCGAGGCCCGATGCTCCTTCAGGACGTGTGGTTCCTGGAGAAGCTCGCCCACTTCGACCGTGAGGTGATCCCGGAACGCCGGATGCACGCCAAGGGCTCCGGCGCGTTCGGGACCTTCACGGTGACCCAGGACATCACCCGGTACACCAGCGCGAAGATCTTCTCCGAGGTCGGCAAGCAGACCGACCTGTTCGTCCGCTTCTCCACCGTCGCCGGTGAGCGCGGCGCCGCCGACGCCGAGCGTGACATCCGCGGCTTCGCCCTGAAGTTCTACACGGACGAGGGCAACTGGGACCTGGTCGGGAACAACACCCCGGTGTTCTTCTTCCGCGACCCGCTGAAGTTCCCCGACCTCAACCACGCCGTGAAGCGCGACCCGCGCACCAACCTGCGCGACGCCGAGAACAACTGGGACTTCTGGACCAACCTCCCCGAGGCCCTGCACCAGATCACCATCGTGATGTCCGACCGCGGCATCCCGGCCTCGTACCGGCACATGCACGGCTTCGGCTCGCACACCTACAGCCTGGTCAACGCCGAGGGCGAGCGGTTCTGGGTCAAGTTCCACCACCGTACCCAGCAGGGGATCAAGAACCTCACCGACGCCGAGGCCGAGGCGCTCATCGGCAAGGACCGCGAGTCCCACCAGCGCGACCTCTTCGACGCGATCGAGAACGGCGACTTCCCGAAGTGGAAGCTGTTCATCCAGGTCATGCCGGAGGCCGACGCGGAGAGCTACCGCTTCCACCCCTTCGACCTCACCAAGGTCTGGTCGAAGAAGGACTACCCGCTGATCGAGGTCGGCGAGTGGGAGCTCAACCGCAACCCCGACAACTACTTCGCGGACGTCGAGCAGGCCGCGTTCAGCCCCGCGAACGTGGTGCCGGGCATCGGCTTCTCCCCCGACCGCATGCTCCAGGGCCGGCTCTTCTCCTACGGCGACGCCCAGCGCTACCGCCTCGGCGTGAACCACCACCAGATCCCCGTCAACGCGCCGCGCAACCCGGTGAACTCCTACCACCGCGACGGCGCCATGCGGGTCGACGGCAACCAGGGAGCCACCCCGGGCATCGAGCCCAACTCCTACGGCCGCTGGCAGCAGCAGCCCGCCTACCGTGAACCGCGCCAGGCCGTGGGCGCCGTCGCCGACCGCTTCGACTTCCGTGCGGACGACGACAACTACTTCGAGCAGCCCGGCAACCTGTTCCGCCTGATGAGCCCGGAACAGCGCCAGGTCCTCTTCGAGAACACGGCACGCGCGATCAACGGCGCCTCGCCGCAGACCGTCGCACGGCACATCGCCAACTGCACCCAGGCCGACCCGGCCTACGGCGAAGGCGTCCGCAAGGCGATCGAGGCGCTGGCGGCCGCCACGCCGGCGGGCAACTGATCAGAAGCGGGTACACACATGACCAGCGGCGGCGGTCTGAGCGCTGAGCAGACACAGCGTGTCGTGGCCGTCGCCCTGGACCTGGCCCGGGAGGGCCGTGCCGAGGAACTGCGGGAGTTCGTCGCGCACGGGCTCCCGGTGGACGTGTGCGACGCGGCCGGCAACACCCTGCTGATGCTGGCCGCCTATCACGGGCACGCCGACACCGTGCGGGCCCTGCTGCGGCTGGGCGCCGACCCGGACCTGCGCAACGCGCGGGACCAGTCACCCGTCGCGGGCGCCCTGTTCAAGGGCGCGGACGACGTGGTGGCGGTCCTGCGGCAGGCCGGTGCGGATCTGGACTCCGGTACGCCCACGGCCAGGGCCGCCGCGGTTCTGTTCGGCCGCGCCCACCTCCTCGAGGACCGACCCTCCGACGCCGGGCCGACGGGAATGTGAGATGTGAGTCCCTTCGGTCCCTGCCGGCGTCCCACCCGTGGATCTTGATCGATACCCTGCCGCCATGCGTTGGTTCTGGCTCGTGTTCGGGCTCTTCGCCGCGATTCTCGTCCCCTTCTTCCTCTTCGGAGACTATTTCGACGCCCTTGCCTCACTCGCCGCGGAACACCGGCTTTCCACTCCCCTGGCCGTGACGGTGATCGCCGGTCTGCTCGCCCTGGATGTGTTTCTCCCCGTGCCCTCGAGTGTGGTCTCGGCCGCCGCGGGTGTGCTCCTGGGGTTCTGGTGGGGTACGACCGTCATCTGGGCCGGGATGACCGTCTCGTGCGCGCTGGGCTATGTCGTCGGGGCGCGCTCGGCGTCCCTGACGCGACGGCTGGTGGGCGAGGCGGGCCTGGCCCGTGCCGCCGACCGCGCCCGACGGCACGGGCTGGTCGCGCTCGCGCTGTGCCGTCCCGTGCCGGTCCTGGCGGAGGCGAGCGTGGTGCTGGCGGGCACCACCCGGGTACGGCCCGGCCGGTTCCTCCTGGTGTGCGCGTGGTCCAACCTCGGTGTGGCCGTCGTCTACGCGGGCGTCGGCGCGTGGTCGGTGTCCGTGAACTCCTTCGCGCTGGCGTTCCTGGCCGCGATGGCCTTTCCCGGGCTCGCGCTGCTGGTCACCCGTCCGTGGGCCGGCCGGACGCGGGTGGAGGAGGCAGCGGCCAAGGGTAGTGCCGCGCCGATGTAGGCCTTGTGACGGCTGGTCAGGGCGTGCCACGGCCGGCCAGGTGCGCAGCAGGGTGTCGAGGACGGTCCTGCACGGCTACGACCCAGAAGACCTCCTGGACCTGGGGCCTCGGGGGTGAGTCTCATCAGGGCCGCGGCGTAGCGGCCGGGGTGGCGCGGGCGTAGTCACGAGGGGCGTCGGCCAGGGCGAGGAGGGCGATCCTGGTCCTGAGGTCGTGGGCGATCTTCACCTGCGAGTACAGGCTCGCGACCTTGACGTCGAGGCGGCGGGCGGGCACCGAGACAGTCGAAGCCGATCTCGTGGCCAGGTCCGCGCCGACGTCGGTGAGGCGGGGTGCGGTCAGCCTGCGTGCGCCACGCTTTCCGCCCTCTCAGGTGGCCGTGGGCCAGGCGCGCAACTGGGCGGCGATCCTCGCGCTGGTGCAGGCGGGGTCGCGGAGCAGGTCGCGCAGGGCGAGGGCGTCGTCGCGGGTGGGCTTGAGGGGGATGCCGGAGGCTTCCAGGTACATGACGCCGGTGGCGGCGGCGACGGCCATGTTGGAGCGTTCCAGCCAGCGGCAGCGGCCGAGGACGTGGACGAGGGCGGCAGCACGGGCGTAGGGGCCGTCGTAGACCGGCTGGTCGAGGAGTTCGGCACGATGGGCGGCGACGGCGGCGACCGGGATGCCGTAGTCATCGGGGGCGGGGTCGCGGGCGCCGGCGAGCTCGGCGACCTGCAGGATCCAGGGGACGTCGATGTGCAGGTCCATCAGGCGGCGTGGGCTCCCGGGGCGGCGGCGCGGTCGGCGTCCTCGGCCTCGTCGAAGAGGGCCTGGTGTTCGTCGAGGAAGCGGCGGGCGGCGTCCAGGCCGCGGGCGCGCAGGCCGTCGGTGTCCTCGCGGACGAGGGCGGCGATGTAGTCGCCGACGCTCAGGCCGCGGTCCTTGGCACGGGCCTTGGCGAGCTCGGCGACCTCGTCGTCGACGCGGGCGCCCAGTTGAGTCTTTGCCATACGGGCATGGTAACAGTTGTTACCAGTCCATCGGTGTGCTGTGTGGCGGCGCCGGTCGCTTCGGTCGCTACGGACGGTCTCCCGGCCGACCGGTGATGAGCGTAGTCAGCTCGGCGAAGCAGGCGGCCACGACGCCGGGGGTGACCTTGCAGTCGAGGAGCAGAACGCCTTCGGCTCCCTCGGCCTGCCAGTCACGGACCACCGCGAGGTCGTCCGTCGAGCGCACGGTGGCGCCCCGGGCGCCGAGCGCGCGGGCCGTACCGGCGAAGTCGGTGTCGCCGAACAGCATGGCGGCGGGGTCGGCGCCGCGATCGCCGAACAGGACGACCTCCATGCCGTAGCCGCCGTCGTCGTAGACCACCACGAGGGCGGAGCGCCCGGTGCGGATCAGGGTCTCGAGTTCGGGCAGCCCCATGAGCGCTCCGCCGTCTCCGAGGGCGACCACGGTCGTACGGTCGGGCCGGCCGACGGCGGCGCCGACCGCGCCCGCGAAGCCGAGGCCGATGCTCTGGAAGGCGGCCCCGGTGAAAACGTAGGCGGCCGGGTCGGGGACCGTCCAGTACATGGCGGGCCAGCCGACGAAGTGGCCGCCATCGGTGACTAGGGTGCGTTCCTCGGGCAGCAGATCGGCCAGGTGGAGGGTCAGGACGCGTGGGTCGATCCGGTCGCTCGCGGATGCCTCCGCGAAGGGCTCCTGGTCCCAGCCGAGATGACTGATCCGGTCATTGACGTCCTCACGCCAGGTGTGCCGGGGCAGGGGGCGTGCCCGGACGCCGTCCAGAAGAGCCGCGGCCCCCTCGGCGGCGTCGCCGGTCACATGGATGTCGACGCGGTCGGTGGTGGGGACAGGCCGGGTGTCCACCTGGACGAGCACCGTGTCGGGGGCGAGGAGCCCGCCGTCGGCAAGTGTCCACTGGTCCAGGCTCGCTCCGAAGGCGAGCACGACATCGGCCTGGCAGATCAGCTCGGCGGCGCGTGGTGCGGCGAATCCACCGCACACGCCCAGCGACCAGGGGTTGCCGGCGAAGAGACCGGCGGCCATGGCGCTGGTCGTGTGGAGCGCGCCGAGCAGATCCCCGAGTTCGGTGAGGGTTTTGGCGGCCCCGGAGCGCCAGGCGCCCAGGCCACCCAGGATCAGGGGCCGTCGGGCGGCGGACAGCGCCTCCAGGGCCGCGGCCGTCCCGGCAGGGTCCGCCGCCATCCGGTGCGGTCGCTGCGGGAGGCGGTCGGCCGGTGTCCGCTCGGCGACCTGAGCCGTGACCAGATCCTGTGGGAGGCACAGGGCCACCGGACGCTGCTCGGTGCGGGCCAGTCGCAGGGCGCGCAAGGTGTCGGTGCGGGCGGTGGCGAGGTCGGTCAGCCGTACGACGGGTACGCCAAGGGAGTCGAGGAAGGTCTCCTGGTCGATGTCGATCCGGCGGGGACCCGTGGTGGGCACGTCACCGCACAGCAGCAGGACACCGCTGCGGTGCTTGACCGCGTCGGTCAGGCCCGTGGCGGTGTTCGTCAGCCCCGGACCGGCGCCGGTGGTGCATACCGCGACCTCGTCGGTGGTCCGGTAGTAGGCGTCCGCCATGATGACCGCTCCGCCCTCATGGCGTGCGGAGAGGTAGGAGATGCCGTGCCGGGTGAGGCCGGCGACGGCGAGGATGTTGCCGTTGGCCACGACACCGAAGGCGTGTCGCACCCCGTCGTCGGCGAGGGTCTGTCCGACCGCGTCGGCGAGAGTTGTCATCGTGCGACCTCCGTGCCGCGTGCATGCCTCCCGCCGGTACGCGGGACGGTGGACAGTTGCGCGGCTGCGTTTTCGCATCCAACACGTGTCTGACGGTGGGGAAGTTCACGGCGCCCTCGTAAAGAGACTTCGCCCCCGCGAGGGGCCGTACGCGTGCGAGCGCTTCCGGTTGCTATGGACACGTGTGAAGTGGCCGGTATTGCTCTCTCCCGTGCATGGTTGAACGTGCAAGGATCTGGCGGGCACGTGCGAACGAGTAGGTGTGACGTCATCACACAACAGGAGAGGGTGGATCACATGTTGGCCTCCAGGACGAGACTGCGCGGCGCGGCCGCCGCCACAGCCTTCGCCGCCGCTCTGATCGGCGTCGGCGCCCAGTCGGCGGCCGCCGCCGACTGGCCCGCACTGCGCGAGGGCGCATACCTCTACTCGGGCCCCACCGGGACGGGAACGGTCACCGAGGTCGACCTCCATGACCTGGGAACCTGCCACACGCTGTCGGCGCCGGCCCGGTCGCTTCAGATCGTCTCCGGCTCCACGGCCCTGAAGCTGTACTCCGGCGCCGACTGCACCGGAGCCCTCGCGTGGCGCAGCAGCTCGCTGACCCAGACGAATCTTCCCTGGGCGATGTTGAGCTACCAGGTGGTCACCGCCTGACGGTGTCACCCGCGCCCCGCTCCCGAGCGGCGGCGACGACCGCTCGGCCTGGGGTCCTGCCGCGAGGCGGGCCCCCAGGCGACACGGGCCGTCAGAACGTCGGACCGGTGCCCTTCACCAGCGGGGTGATGTCGATCCGGCCCTTCTGAAGGACCTCTCCGAGCCTCCACGCCGTGTTGAGGTGGTGGTAGGAGTCGGGAGGAGTGACCTCCAGGCGGGTGGGGTTCTTTTCGGCCTTGGTGGGCTCACCCGAGGCCGGTACGTCTCCCCAGTGCAGCCGGGTGTAGGCGCTCTGCCCCGGCTTGAGGGTGATCAGTGCGACCCGGCCGCGGTCGCGGGCCACGTGCGTGGTGACGTCCTTGTTGTGGGAGTTGAGGAGCTGCAGCCCCACGTATCCCTCGGTCCGGACGGTCCTGTGGGTCTTGTTGGTGAGAATCACCGTCGCGTAGCGCTGTCCCGCGCCCGAGTCCAGCGCGTGCACGCGGACGGACAGCGAGGACGTGTCCGCCCAGCCCGGCCGGGTCGCGGCCTGCGAGGGAGACGCGGTGATACCGATCAGCGCCGTTGCCGCGACCGCCGAGAGAGCGGCAGGTGTGACGATGCGGTGAATGCGCCGGCTGAAGAACATGGCGTGTGTCCCTTCCAGATGCCTCATTTGAGACCTTCCGACAGGTATGAGGCGCTCTCGGGAGAGTCGGTTCGCACACCTTCCGGGTCTTTGCGTCCCGGTGGCCACTGTTGAACCAGTCTTGGGTGTCTCGTGACCCACGGACCGCGATTGCTCGTCGTGCGATCATCGCCACTCACATGTGTGAACAGTTCCGAGGAGGCGCTGAGTGATGTCCGAGCCGGAGATGGGAGAGGGGATCGATCCGTCGGAGTCAGGCGAGGTCATGGAGGACCTCGTGCAGCGGTCTCCCGTGCAGTCCGCGCACCGAAGGCCCTGGCTGTGGGCTCTTGGTGGCGCGTTGACGGCCTCCGCGCTCTGGGCGGCGGGGCTCCATCTTCTGAGCCCGGGCAACCAGGGCACTGATCTGCGCGGCTATCGGGTGGACCGGGAATCGTGCAGGGCGGCGCGGTTGGCGTCACTGCGCGAGGAACTCGCGCTGAAGAGCGCGCCCGACACGGCCCGGAACGAGCTGCTGAGGCACCCGGCTCTCGACCAGGTGCACTGCTCCCTGTCCTTCCAGGGCGGTTCCCGGGCCGAACCGGGCGGACGCTGGGCGGTGACCACGACCATCGGCATCTCCGTGGCGGTGCACAAGAAGGCCGATCCCCGCGACGAGTTCGAGGCCGACCGGCGGGTGACGGATGCGGGCGTCGTGGCGGCCGACCAGGTGCGGGCCGTGCCTGATCTCGGCGACGAGGCGTTCGTCCTCGTCGAGGACCTCGGCCACACCGAGCTCAGGGTGCTCGACGGAGCCGCGGTGGTGACCCTGAGTCTGGCCACCACCAGTTACTACGAAGGGGACGTCGACGCGGACACCGTCGGCGAGCCGCCCGATCTCCCCGACGTGTCCACCTACTGGCCCGCCATGATCGACGATGCGCGGAAGCTCACGAGCACCTTCCGGCACGCGTAGGCGCGCCCGGTGAGCCGCCCGTTCAGCGCAGGAAGCCCTCGTAGTGGCGCTGCTGGAGCTGGCTCTCGATCTGTCGGACGGTCTCCAGACCCACACCGACGACGATCAGGATGCTGGTGCCGCCGAACGGGAAGTTGTTCGTCGCCCCGAACCCGATCAGCGCGATGGTGGGCACGAGGGCGATCAACCCCAGGTACAGGGAGCCCGGCCAGGTGATCCGGGTGAGCACGTACGACAGGTACTGCGCGGTCGGCCGGCCCGCCCGGATGCCGGGGACGAAGCCGCCGTACTGCTTCATGTTGTCCGCGACCTCGTCCGGGTTGAAGGAGATCGAGACGTAGAAGAACGCGAAGAACACGATCAGCAGGAAGTACGCCGCGATGTAGATCGGGTGGTCGCCCTTGGTCAGGTTCTGCTCGATCCAGGTCTTCCAGCCGGGGCTGCCGCTCGAGAACTGCGCCACGAGGGCCGGGATGTAGAGCAGCGAGGAGGCGAAGATGACCGGGATCACGCCCGCCTGGTTCACCTTCAGCGGGATGTAGGTGGACGTGCCGCCGTAGGCGCGGCGGCCGATCATGCGCTTGGCGTACTGCACGGGGATGCGCCGCTGGGCCTGCTCCACGAAGACCACCAGGCCGACCATGACCAGGCCGACGAGGATGACGGTGCCGAACTCGATCCAGCCGCCGCCCAGGGTGCCCTGCTTCTTGATGGCCCACAGCGCGGACGGGAAGGTGGCGGCGATCGAGATGAACATCAGGATCGACATGCCGTTGCCGATGCCGCGGTCGGTGATGAGCTCACCGAGCCACATCACGAGCGCCGTACCCGCGGTCATGGTGACGACCATGACGACCGTGGTGAAGATCGACCGGTCCGGGACGATCGACGACGCCACCGTGCAGCCGGAGAACAGGGCGCCGCTGCGGGCGGTGGCGACGAGGCCGGTGCCCTGGAGGATGGCGAGCGCCACGGTCAGGTAGCGGGTGTACTGCGTGATCTTCGCCGTACCGGCCTGACCCTCCTTCTTCAGGGCCTCCAGTCGCGGGATGACCACGGTCAGCAACTGCAGGATGATGCTCGCCGTGATGTACGGCAGGATGCCGAGCGCGAAGATCGTGATCTGCAGCAGCGCGCCGCCGCTGAAGAGGTTGACCAGCCCGAACAGTCCCTGGTTGCCGGACGCCTGCGAGACGCATTCCTGCACGGACCGGTAGTCGACGCCCGGGATCGGGACATGCGTACCGACCCGGTACACCACGATGATGCCCAGCGTGAACAGCAGCTTCTTGCGCAGGTCAGGCGTCCGGAACGCCTGAATGAACGCGGATAGCACAGAGCCTCCTGCATTGAAGCGGCACGACACCGACGGTCACCGCTCTTGACCGGCAACGGACACACCACCATGAGATCACACGTGTCTCCGATACGCCCTTTCCGTAGAAAGTACAGCAAATGATGCGAGCGCTGTAGGTGTGCACGCCGTTTGCGCCGCACATCGGGAGCAGCGCGCACATGTCCGCGCCTGGGGACCGGGCGGCTCGCGGACGGCGGTGCCCCACGCCGTGCGGGGCGTGGGGCACCGGTCGGTACCGTCGGTCAGCGCAGGCCGAAGGCGCGGGTGACGGTCTGGGTGACGCCGCCGCCGTTGCGCTGTTCGGCGGTGACGCGGAAGGACACGTAGCCGGCCCGGGGCGGGGCGTGCAGCAGTGCCCGCCAGGTGTCCTTGCCCCGCTTCACATCCTGCTGCCGCCAGGTGGCCCCGTCGTCGTAGGACACCTCGAGGCGGACCGAGGAGACGGCGTCCTGGGCGGCGGAGCTGCCGACGACGACGGGCTTGACGGAGAATGCCGAGGTTCGCTTGGCGCGTCCCGTGAGGTCCACGTCCGTTCCGTAGTCGAGCTGGACGAGCGGGAGGGCCTGGTCGTCCGCGGTGCCGGAGCGGAAGGTCCACTCGGTGTGCGTGGTCTGGGAGTAGGGCAGGAGGTCGGTGGCCGTCCGGGTGTCGGCGACGAGCCGGTACGGCAGTTTCTCCGGTGCCAGGTCGCCGACGCCGAAGTCGGGTCGTGCCCCGTTCCGTGCCAGGAGGGTGTCCCCCTGGTAGAGCGCGAAGCTCCGTGTCATCAGGTTGCTGTCACCGCTGTGCGCGGAACCTCCGTCACCGAAGCCCGCGAGCGTGCCGCCCATCGCGTTGCCGACGCGATGCGGGACCTCGAAGCTCATCATGCGCGGCCGGATGACGGGACCGAACCAGCGCTCGTGCCGCACGCTGCCCGGGCCGTAGCCGACGACGTCGGTGAAGGTCGACCAGCCGTCGATGGACGCGTACTGCTGCCACTTGACGCCGGGGCCGGCGGAGACCCAGTCGGTGCGGTGTCCCGGCGCGATCGGCTCGCGCGGGAACGGCGGCACGCGCGTCATCCCGAACCCTGCGTAGGGGTAGGCGGCCGGCCAGTACTCGTACGACGGGCTGTCCTCCCGGCTCTCCATGACCTGCTTGCCGGCGGGCGGGGCGAAGTCGTTCTCGACGCGCGCGAGGCTGCCGGGGTCGGTCTTCGCGGACGGGTCGTCCGGCACCCCTCCCTGGTGGTAGTCGGCCAGGTCGTACAGGTACTGCGGGGAGGGGTGCGCCTGGACCGTCAGCCTCACCCGGCTCCCTCCCGTGTCCCTGATGCTCTTGATCAGGTCTTCGCCGTCGTCCTGGGTGAGCGAGGTGACGGGGAGCTGTCCGGCGGTCCGGCCGTCCGGCTCGCCGTACCAGTCGAGGCCGCGGCCGTCGCCGTCGTTGACGACCAGGAGCATCGCCGCGCCCGCGGCACGTGCCGCGGCCACCTGGTCCGCGGCGGCCACCTCTGTGCTGTGGCGGACGACGACGGCCTTGCCGCGGGCGTTCCGGCCCGCGTAGTCGGCGGCCGTGCCGGTGCCGGCGTCAACGGTGTCGACGTGGGTGGTGCCGTCCGGGAACGGGTGGCTGCCCGGCTGCACCAGCAGGGTGTCGTCGATGCCGCGCCCGCGGTAGGTGATCTTCAGGGGGGTCTGCTTGGCGCGGATGCGGGTGGTGAAGACGAAACTGCCCTTCTTCACCCGGCTCTTGGTGGGCAGCGCCCACAGGCTGTCGTAAGCGGCCGAGGGCATGAGGATCTCGTGCAGGGCCTGCGGGTCGCCGGGGGACGGCGTGCTGGAGGTGAAGGAGCGGAACAGGTCGATCCTGCTGGTGGTGACGGACGTGGGCTTGGGTGTGTCCACCTTGACCCGGCGGACGCGGGAGGCGTCGAGGACGACGTCCCGGTCGCCGGTCAGGTCCAGTTCGGGGGTGGTCAGCACCGCGTAGCCGAGGGAGTGGGGGCCGTGGTCTCCTGCCACGTCCAAAGTGGAGACGATCGTGTACGAGCCGGGCGCCAGGCGGGTGGTGAGCGTCCCGTCCGGCACCCACATGAAGGTGGTCCGCCCGTCCGCGCCGGTGATCTCGACATCGTTGCCGATGCCCTGACCGGAACGGTCCTTCAGATGGATCGTCAGGTCGTACTTCTCCGACTCGACGGACATCCCCACGGCCGTGTGGACGGCACCGGCCGCGGAACGCGCGACGATCTGTGCCCCGTACTGTCCCGGCGCCAGACCCTTCGGGTCCGCGACGAGACCGACCGTGGAGGTGCCGTGGGCCGGCACGGTGACATGGGAGGCGGCCGGGGTGAACACTCCGGCGGGCGAGGTGCCGGGGTCGACCGAGAGGTCGAGCGTGAGGGCGTGGTCCGTGGTGTTGCGGTAGGTGAGGCGCCGCTCGACCGGCTCGCGCCGGTGGTCCGCCGACCAGCGGACGAGTCCGGCGTCCACCGAGCCGCTCGCGATCACCTGGTCGTCGAGATAGGCGGCGGCCACGTCCAGACGTCCGGCGCCAGCCTGGTAGGGGCTGTAGGCGGGGGTCTGCGCGCTGGTGCTCATCAGCGCGCTCTTGATGTCCTGGCCGGTCCACTGCGGATGTTTCTGGGCGAGCAGGACCGCCGCGCCGGCGACATGCGGAGCGGCCATGGAGGTGCCGCTGTCCGAGCGGTAATAGCCCTCGCCGCCCTGCGCGTACTGCGAGCGCGCGGCCAGTACGTCCACGCCGGGCGCGGTGATGTCGGGCTTGAGGCCGTCGTCGTTCAGCCGTGGCCCGGTGCTGGAGAAGCCGGCGAGCTGGTCGGAGCCGTCCACCGCGCCGACGGTGAGGGCGGCGTCGGCGGTGCCCGGCGAGCTCACACTGTAGGGGGTGTTGCCGGAGTTGCCCGCGGCGATGACGAAGAGGGCGCCGGTCTCGGCGCTGAGCCGGTTGACCGCCTGGCTCAGGGGGTCGTCCTGGGTGTGCCACACCGGTGTGCCCAGGCTCATGTTGATCACCTTGGCGTGCTCGGTCCGTGCCGCCCACTCCATGCCCGCGATGATCTGCGACATCGGGCCGGAGCCGGTGTTGTCGAGGACCTTGCCCACCAGCAGGTCGGCACCGGGGGCGACACCTCGCTCCTTGCCGCCGGACGCGGCGCCGGTCCCGGCGACGGTGGAGGCGGTGTGGGTGCCGTGGCCGTTGCGGTCGATGACGTCCTCACCCGGGATGAAACTCCGGGTGCCGACGATGCGCGGGGCGAGGTCGGGGTGGGTCGTGTCGACGCCGGAGTCCAGTACGGCGACGCGCACGCCCGCACCGGTGCCTCCGGCGGCCCAGGCCTGGGGCGCGCCGATCTGCGCCGTGGTGTCGGCGAGGTCCGCGTGTGCCTTGCCGTCGAGCCACACCTTGCTGACGCCGGCGGTGAACGCCGGTGCGGTGTCGGCGGCGTCACCGGACCGCGCCGTCGACCGGGCGGCGTCCCGGCCGCTGGTCCCGGTGAGGGCCGACCAGAAGGCGGCGGCCTTCGAACGCCGGGCGTGCACGGCCTGCGCCCGGATCGAGGGGAGCTGCAACGTGGTGCTGGCGCCCGGCAGTCGGAGGTCCGTCGGCGCGGCGTCCTGGGCGGCGCCGGCCTTGGCGGTGGAGGTGCCCTGCGAGCGGGTCAGGATCAGAGGGAGGGCATTGGTGTGCGCGTCGTCGTAGCCCTGCGCCACCAGCCGGGTGACGTTGAAGAGCTGCCGGTCGAGCCGGCCGGTCGCGATGTAGGCCATGGCTTCGTCCGGGTACACATACGTGTCGCCGCTCTCCACGGCGACTCGTACCGAACCGGCGGCTCCCGGCGGACGTTCGACGTTCTCCACCGACACGGCGCGCCCCGGCCCGCGCGCCACCGTCACCTTGTCACCGGTGATCAGCGTGACTGTGAGAGCCGACGCCGTGGGCGGACCACTGTGCTGGGTCGGGGAGACACCAGGGGACGTCGGGGGATCGGCGCCGTGAGCCGCTGTCGGAGCTCCCAGGGCGGCAACGAGAAGCGCAGCCACCGAGGTTGAGCATATTCGGGAGAATGGGACGCGCACATGTCCTCCATGATCGTGATGGCTCGAATCCGACCATCATCAGGGGGACATGTAAAGCACTTGGATAACTGCTGTTAATTAGGAGGAAGTTGAACTGGCCCCGGGGGGGGGCGATGTGACGCGGGGATTGTTCGGCCGACCGTACACGTGTGACGGGAGTCAACGGCACGCGCCTATCGGCCGGCAGCAACGGACCTGTCCGGGCGCGCGACGGAGTCGCCTGGACCATGCTCGGCACGCAGATCCGGACCTCGGACACCACCGGGTCTACGCCGCCCCCGCCGACGGCGGACCCGGCGGTCAGTAGTGAATCGGGCCCTTGAAGCCGCCGCTGGGGATGATCGTGTCGCCGTTGAGGGCCACGCTCAGGGGGCTGGCCAGGAAGGCGACGACCGACGCCACCTCGTGCGGTTCCACGATCCGGCCGATCGCGATGGACTCGGCCACCTGCCCTTCCAGTTCCGCCAGGCTGAGCCCCTGGGCCTGGGCCCGTCGGTCGAGGTTGCCGAGGAAGGTGTCGGTCCGGGTGGGGCCGGGCTGCACCGACACGACGTTGACCCCGCTCGGGCCGAGTTCGTCCGCGAGGTTCTTGGACATGGCGACCACGGCGGCGTTGCGGATCGAGCCGGTCACCGATCCGGTCTGGCGTGCCGCCAGACCGCTGATGTTGATGATCCGGCCCCAGCCTCGCTCGGTCATCCCCGGGGCGAAGGCGCGGACGCACCTGAGGTATCCGCGGACCTTGACGTTGATCTCGCCTTCGAGATCGTCCTCGGAGATGACGCCGGGGTTGGTGACGGCGGCGTTGTTCACCAGGATGTCCGCGCCGCCGAACCGTTCCTCCACCGTCCTGGCCATGGCCGTCACAGCGGCGTCGTCCCCGGTGTCGGCCGCAACGGCGATGACGTCGGCGCCGGTCTCCTCGCGCAGCGCCGCCGCCCGCTCCTCGGCGTGCGCGGCGGACCTGGAGACCAGGACGACGGACGCGCCTTCCGTGGCCAGAGCGCGGGCCACGGCGAAGCCGATACCGCGGGTTCCGCCGGTGACCACGGCTCGTCGCTGCTTGAGTTGAAGATCCATGCCCTCGTTCCAATCTGCTGGGGGGGTGCCGGACGTTCGCATGCTCAGGTGGTGAAAACGACCCATGATTCCTCGGTGCGGAAACCGGCCTGCTCGAAGAGGGGAAGGGCCTCGTCGCTCGTGTGCAGGTATGCCGTGTGCGCCCCGGCGGCCCGGGCGTCCCGGAGAATCGCCTCGACGACCGCCCGGCCGGCACCGCGCCGCCGGTGTGCGGGCAGGGTGCCGATGTTGGCGAGGCCGACATGTCGTTCGGTGACGATCGCGAGCCCCGCCGCGACAGGTGTCCCTTCCTCTTCGGCGACGTAGGCCTTGACGAACGGCTGACCGAGGACCTGCGGGGTGTAGAGGCTGCTGATGATCACCGGCGGGGCGCCGAAGGCCGTGCCGAGGATCTCGGCGAAGGTCTCGTGTTCGTCGTCCGCCAGCAGCCGTACGGTCACGGGGGCCGGCCCGGACGCTCCCCGCTCCTGGCCCTCCGCACGCCCGTCCGCGAGGAGGAGCAGCATGAACGGCTGCCGCACCCGCGTGGAGAGGCCGTGCCGAGCGGCCAGGCCGGTGATCTCCTCGCCGGCCTCACCGCGCAGGCGGATGGTCCAGGGCAACCGCTGGACGTGCGGCGCGGCTCTCTCGCACAGCAGCTCGATCTCAGCCGCGTCCGGTACGTCGGCCACGCTCATGATGCTGTTCAGCAGTGGGATCATGGAGCCGGTGACGGCCAGCAGGGCGTCGGCGGGGCCGCGCTCGTGGAAGCCGTTCGGAAGGCTGTCGGCCAACTGTTCCGTGGCCGTCTGAAAGGCCTCGGCCGCCTCCAGGACAGTACGCCGGTTGATCATATGTGTGAGTGTAACCTCGTCGTCTTGCCGCCAGGCGACACACCCACTTGCTGGTAGGTGTGTTCACCGCGGGCTGCGGCCGCGACCGGGGCTCCCCTACGCCGGTGGTGCCGGCCGGCGGAGTCGGCGGCGTTCCGCCTCGGTTGTCGCGCCCCATATGCCGTGCGTCTCATGGGATTCCAGGGCCCACTGAAGGCAGGGTTCGACGACGACGCAGTACCGGCACACCTCCTTGGCCTCCTCGATCTGCACCAGTGACGGGCCGGTGTCGCCGATCGGGAAGAACAGCTCAGGGTCCTCACCTCTGCAGGCGCTCCGTACCTGCCAGTTGGCGCCCGGCCGCAGCTCTCGGTAGGTCATGGTCTCTCCCTCCAGGTCTGCTGGGATGTGCCGCATCCGCACATGTGGCTATTGCCAGTGTTCAATGTGCGTCCATAGCGTGCTATTCCGGCTATGCAGACATGTATCTGAAGAAGGGTCAGTCCGAGGGGCGACGGTAGGCGCCGTGCCACCAGATCCGGGCGAGTTCGCGGGCCAGGGCGGCGTCGCCGCTGCCGTCGTCCACGGCGATGTGGTGGGCGATCGCCTGGGCGCCGCCCCACACGATGACGCGGCTCGCGGCGGTGACGTCGAGGTCGGCCGGGGCCGATCCGGCGGCCTGTTCCGAGCGCAGGGTCCGGCGCACGGCCTCGTCGAAGCCCTCGAGGTCGGCGGTGTAGAAGTCGCTCACCGCCGGGTCGTAGGCCGCCGCCTCACGGACCGCGGTGATCACGCCCTGGTGCGCGCGGTGGATCGTGATCACCTCTTCGAAGAACCGGGCGAACCGCTCGGCCCCGTCCTCCTCGGCGCCCGGGTCCCACCGCCGGGCCAACACCAGCAGGGATTCCCGCAGTTCGTCGGTGAGCCGGACCAGGACGTCCGGCTTGCTCTCGAAGTGCGCGTAGAACGTGGCCCGGGACACCCCGGCCTCCTCCAGGATCCGCTGGACGCTGATCTCGGAGAAGGCCTCGCCGGAGTCGAGCAGCCGCTCCAGGGTGCGCATCACCCGCGCCCGGGTCGCCGCCGCCCGTGCGGCGTGGTGGTCCGTCTGGCGTCGGGTGACGGGCCTCATCGGACGCTCTGGGCGATCTCGTCGAGGAGATCGGCGAGCTTGTCGGGCATGGAGAGCAGCGGGGTGTGGCCGCTGGGCAGGTGGTACGTGGTGCCGGTCCGCTGCGCGAAGGGCTCCTGGTAGGAGGGAGGCAGGCTCTGGTCGTCGTCGCAGAGCACGTAGCTGGAGGGGAGGGCCTTCCACGCGGCGCGGTTGACCGGCTCGGCGAAGGAGAGCGCGCTCTGCGGCAGCAGCCGGGCGAGGGCGGCGTCCCTCTTGTCGTCGGGCACGTCGTTGTAGAGCGTCGTCTCCGGGTTCTCCCGTACGGGGATGACGCCCTCCACCGTGGAGAGGTCCGGCTGTTCGCCGAAGCACGTCATCAGGCTCTCCCCCTCGTCGAGGGCGAAGGCGGACACGTACACCAGGTGGGCCACGTTGGCCGCGCCGACGGCCGCCTGGGTGACGGGGGCGCCGCCGTAGGAGTGTCCGACGACCACGAGAGGTGCCTCCAGGGCGTCGATCGCCTCGCGGACCACGCGGGCGTCGTCGAGCAGGCCGGGGAGCCTGCCCTCCGCTCCCTCGGGGACGACGCTCGGCAGGTCGACGGTGTGGCTGGTCCAGCCGCGCTGGGTGAGGAGGTCCTGGAGCTCGCGCCAGCACCACGATCCGTGCCATGCCCCGTGCACGAGGAGGAAGTGAGGGGCCCGCGTGTCGTCGTTCATGTTGTTCCTTCGTAGGTCCTGAGCGGGTTCGGCGCCGTGCGGGGTCAGCCGAGCAGGGGCTGTGCGAGGTCCCAGAGGCGGTCGGCGGCGGCCGGGTCGACCGACCACTTCGCGACGCCGCTCATCACGTCAGGGCCTCCGTCGACCACCTCGGACTCCTGGTTGTCCTCGAAGTAGCGCCCGCTGACGCCGTCGAGGAGCGGTGACGCGGCCAGCAGCACCGTGGTGGCGGCTCCCTGGGCCGGGTTCTTGTAGTAGTCCGGGGTGATCAGGTTGCCGTCCGCGTCCATGGCGCCGAGGGCCTGCATCGTCGCCGGGTCGAGGTGGCGCGTGAGGTTGGTGTGGATCCAGCCGGGCGCGCAGGAGTTGGCGGCGATGCCGTCCTCGGCCCAGCGACGGCTGATTCCCACGGCGAGCAGCACATCGGCGGTCTTGGACTGGGCGTAGGCGAGGAACGGGTCGTAGGGGCGGTGCTCGAACTGCGGGTCGTCGAAGTCGAAGCCGGCCCGGAGCTGGGCGCCGGAGCTGACGACGGCGACGCGGGGGGCGTCGGCGGCCCGGAGAGCGGGGTGCAGCCCGACGGCGAGGGCGAAGTGGCCGAGGTAGTTGGTGGCGAGCTGCAGCTCCCAGCCCTGCGCGTTGACCTGCCGGGTCGGGAGCATCATCACGCCGGCGTTGGCGACGAGGGCGTCGAGGGGCCCGCTCCAGTCGGCGCAGAAGGCGCGGACGGAGGCCAGGTCGGAGAGGTCCAGGGCAGCGGTGCGTACGCCGGGCAGTTCCTTGGCCAGCGGTTCGGCGGCGGCGGGGTCGCGGGTGGCGACCGTCACCTGGGCGCCCGCCTCCGCCAGTGCGCGGACCGTTTCGACGCCCAGGCCGGAGGCCCCGCCGGTGACGATCACGCGTCGTCCGCTCAGATCGACTCCGTCGAGCACTTCCGCCGCGGTGGCGCGCGGTCCGAACGGGGTGGTGGTCGAGGTCATACCTGTGCCGCCTTCGGAAGGGGGTGGGTTTCTCGGCAGCCCAACCATACAACGTGTTCATACATGCCGAATGCCACCGCTGCCGGGTGAAAGAAACATGTGACTGGGTGTCTCCAGGTCGGCCGCGCGTGTGGCGATCAGCAGTGCCATGACTTGGGCGTGCTCTGGCGGAAGCGGTGCTGGAGGGCGGCGAGGTCCGCGCCTCGGAGGGGCTCCCGGACATCGGGAGCCCCTGCCGGAGAGGTCAGACAGTGATCGTCTTGTACTCGGTGTAGGTGCCGAGCCCGACCGCGCCGTACTCGCGGCCGATGCCGCTGGCCTTGAAGCCGCCGAACGGGCCGTCGAAGGCGACGGAGGCACCGTTGACGGTGATGGTGCCGGTACGGACCCGACGGGCCACCTCCAGGGCGTGGCCCTCGTCGGCGGACCACACGCCGCCGGACAGGCCGTACTCGGAGTCGTTGGCGATGCGGACGGCCTCGTCCTCGTCGTCGTAGGCGATGACCACCAGGACCGGGCCGAAGATCTCCTCCTGGGCGATGCGCATGGAGTTGTCGACGTCGGCGAAGAGGGTGGGCGTGACGTAGTTGCCCTTCTCCAGGCCCTCGGGGATCTGCGGGCCGCCGGTGACCAGACGGGCACCCTCCTCGATGCCGAGCTGGATGTAGTTGCGCACCCGCTCCTGCTGGTCGGGGCGGATCATCGGGCCGATGAAGGTGTCGGGGTCGTTCGGGTCGCCGACCTTCAGCGACTCCACCAGCGTCTTGAGCCCGCTCACGACCTCCTCGTAGCGGCTGCGCGGGGCGAGGATGCGGGTCTGGGCGATGCAGGACTCGCCGTTGTTGAGCAGGGAGCCGAACTTCACGCCCGCGACGGCCTTCTCGATGTCGGCGTCGGGCAGGATGATCGCGGCGGACTTGCCGCCGAGCTCCAGGCTGACCCGCTTGAGCTGCTCGCCGGCGATCGCGGCGATGCGACGGCCGGCCCGGGTGGAGCCGGTGAAGGCGATCTTGTCGACGTCGCCGTGCGACACCAGGTACTCACTGGTCTCCCGGTCCGCCGGCAGGACGCTGATCACGCCCTCGGGCAGGCCCACCTGCTCCAGCAGCTCGGCCAGGAAGCCCATGCTCAGCGAGTTCTCCGGGGAGACCTTCAGGACCACCGAGTTGCCCGCGAGCAGCGAGGGGATGATCTTCGAAGTGGCGGAGGAGAAGGGCGAGTTCCACGGGATGACGGCCGCGACGACGCCGATCGCCTCACGGCGCACCACGCTGCGCACCGGGGCCGCCGGGTCGGAGGGGACGAGCGTCTCCTCCCAGGCGAACTCCTCGGCCGCCTTCAGGTAGGCGTTGGCCTGCCGGGTCAGACCGGGCTGTCCGGCGCGCGTGAACCAGCCGGCCGAGCCGTTCTCCAGCGAGATCAGGGACGCGATCTTCTCCGCGTTCTCCTCGCGCAGCGCGTTGAACCGCCGCAGGACCGCGATGCGCTCCGCGGGCGGGGTCAGCCGCCACTGTCCCGCGTCGAAGGACGCGCGGGCCGCGGTGACGGCGCGGTCGATGTCCGCCGGCTGGGCCTGCGCGGCACGGCCGACCACGGACTGGTCGTGCGGTGAGGCGATGTCCAGCAGCTCCGGGTTGCTCGGCTCCACCCAGGAGCCCCCGATGAAGAGTCGGTCGTAGGTGATCACTTGTGGTCCCTCTTTCAGCGTGCCCTTGAACTGTCACTTCAATGTAGCACTTCTCTTCAATAAGAGCGCACTAGAGATACTCTTAAGGAATGAGAGCCGACGCAGCGCGCAATCTGGCAGCCGTCCTGACGACCGGGGCCCGTATGCTCGCCGCCGATCCAGGGGTGAGCGTCGCGGGCATCGCCGCCGAGGCGGGTGTCGACCGGCGTACCGTCTACCGCCGCTTCACCAACCGTGAAGAGCTGCTCGCCGCCATCTACGAAGCCCGGCTCTCGGCCATCGAGCAGGCCCTCGAGGACGCGCGCCTGCGCGAGGCCCCCATCGCCGTCGCCCTGCACCGCTACGTCGAGAACATCATCGTCATCAACCGCACCTGGCCGGTCGACCTCGCCCGCATGCTCGCCGACGGCGAGGTACGCCGACGCAGGGACGCCTGCCTCGCCGAGGTCGACACCTTTCTCCGCCGCGCCGCCGAGGAGGGGATGCTGCGCCGGGACCCTCCACCGGGGTGGGCCCAGTCCCTGCTGGTGGAACTGGTGAACCTCGCCGCACAGCAGTTGCCACACCTGAGTGCGGGACGGGCCGCGGATGTGGTGGTCGACATGTATCTGCGGGGTATGGGTCCTCAAGCTACCTGACGCTTGCCCGTTTTGTCCTCTATATCGCCGTATTTGCGTCGTCATCGGCGACAGAAAAACACCGGGCCGAGCGGGAGAGTGTCCCGCTCGGCCCGGTGCCGATGAGGTCCGCCGGTCAGACGGGGAGCTTCCAGAGCTGGTTGGCGCTGGCCGCGCAGGTCCAGATCTGGAGCTTGGTGCCGTTGGCCGAGCTGGGACCGGTCGCGTCCAGGCACTTGCCGGACTGCGTGCCGACCAACTGGCCCTTGGCGTCCGGCGTCCACTTCTGCGAAGACGCTCCCGTGCAGGTGGAGAGCTGAACGGCCGTGCCGTCCGCCGTCGCACCACCGGCCACCGTCATGCACTTGCCCAGCACCCGCAGCGTGCTGTCGGCCGCGACCGTCCAGGACTGGCCGCTGCCCGTCCCGCACGTGTTCAACTGGATCGCCGTACCGTTCGCCGACAACGACCCCGCGACCTCGGCACACTTACCGCCGTAACCGCTGATCACACCCGTCGGACGCGACGACGGCACACTCCACAACTGGTTGTCCGACGCGGCACAGGTCCAGATCTGCAGCTTGGTGCCGTTGGCCGAACTCGGGCCCGTCGCGTCCAGGCACTTGCTCGACTGCGAACCGACCAACTGGCCCTTCGCATCCGACGCCCACTTCTGCGAAGACGCACCCGTGCAGGTGGAGAGCTGCACCGCGGTACCGTCCGCCGTCGCACCACCCGCCACCGTCAGACACTTGCCCAGCGCCCGGAACGTCCCGTCCGAAGCAGCCGTCCACACCTGCTGCGAACCCGAACCACACGCGTTCAACTGGATCGACGTACCGTCGGCGGTCGCACCGCCCGACACCTCGACACACTTGCCGTTGTAACCGGCGACACGGCCCGAAGGACCCGACGGCGCACTCGACGGAGCCTTCCACACCATGCCCGCGTCACCCACACCACAGGTCCAGATGATCAGCGGATTGCCGTCAGCCGTGGAACCGTTGGAGTTCTCCAGACACATCCCGGACCCGGCGTTGATCAGGAAGCCGTGCTCGGAGTCCACCGTCCACTGCTGACCCTTGGAACCGTCGCAGGCACCGATCTGGACCTTCGTACCGTTGGTCGTGCCCGCGCTCTCGGTGGTCAGGCACTTGCCGAGGACGCGCAGCGACTGGTCGGAGGCAGCCGTCCACTGCTGGGTCGTCGCGGTGGCACAGGTGTTCAGCACCACCTGGGTGCCGTTCGCCGCGCTGCCCCCGGCGAGGTCGACGCACTTGCCGCCCTGGCCGGTGATCTGGCCGGTGGGTCCGGCCGGAGCCGGCGTGGCCGGGGGGCTGACGGTGGTCGCCGTCCAGTAATTGGCGTTGAGCGAGCCGGTCGGGAACTCCAGCCGGACCTCGTGGTGGGTACCCGCCCGGAACTGGAAGGTGCCCGCGTCGACGGTCGTGTACTTCTGCCAGTCACCGGTGTTCGGCACGGCCACCGTCGGACCGGCCACGCCGTCCACGACGAAGCGGACCTGGGCGCCGTCGTTGGGCGTGGCGAGGCGCGCGGAGAGCCTCACCGTGCCCTGCATCGGCTGGCTCTTCCAGGTCAGGGTCTGACCGGCGGCGATGTCACCGACGTCCCAGCCGCCGCCGGTGTCGCCGGCGGGCTCGACGTCGACGTCACCGCTGCGGTACACACCGTTGTTGCCCGGGGTGGCACCGGTGTGCGCGTCGGCCGTCTCCGCCTCGATCTTGAGGCTCGCCGGGAACGGGTCCCTGGAGTACCGCCGGGTGATGTCGAGCATCTGGTTGGGGTAGTCGGTCAGCCGCTCCGCGTACGTGCCCTCGGCCGTACGCGCGACCATCGCGTTCTCTTCCCAGTCGGTGAAGCCCTCCAGCAGCGTGATGTCCGCGCCGCCGTTGACCGTGGCGTCCAGGGTGCGGTTGAGGTGGTTGCCGTGATCGGCGTCCATCACCATGGTGACGTCGTCGTTGACGACCCGGAAGCTCGGCGTCGCGACGCCGAAGGTACGGCCGTTCAGCGAGGCCGCGCGGCCGGTGAGCACCTTGAAGCCGTCGACGCTGACCTCGGTGGCGCTCTTGCTGGTCACCTTGATGGTGTGCGTGCCGTCGGTCAGGCCGGCCTTCTCGAAGACGTTCTGCTGGGTCTTGAGGGCGCTGCTGGTGTCGAGCCGCACCGTGACGGGTGTGCCGCCGTCGATGGACACGTCGACGCTGCCCTGGCCGCTCGCGGTGCGCGCGAGGTACTGCACGCCGGTGCCGATGAACGAGTACGTGACCGAGGCGCCCGACTGCGAGGTGGTCTGATACGTGTTCTTGTAGTCGCCCGCGCCGTCGGAGGTCCGGTAGGCCCAGCCGTCGCCGAAGGTGAGCTGCCCGTTGTCGATGATCGGCTGGTACGTGGCGTTGGACCAGCCGGTCGGCAACTGGAACCAGTTGTTGACGCCGTCGATCTGCGAGATGACGGACGGGTCCCGGTCGGGCCAACTGCTGTCGACCACGTAGTACGGGTCGAAGCCGAACTCCGACTTCGCGTGGGAGCGGGCGTACTGGAGCAGCTTGAAGAGGTTGCCGTTGCCCTGGTTGGTGAAGGCGGGCGCGTTGGCGGACCACTCGTAGATCAGCGGGCGGCCGTCGACCTTGTAGAGCATGTCGGAGGGGATGCGCTGGAAGAACTCGCGCTGGTTCTGGTCCCAGAAGTACTTGTAGCCGCCCTCCCCGGTGCCGTCGGCGTCGCCGAAGTCGAAGGGGGGCTCGTAGCCGCCGGTGTTGTGGACCGCGCGGTTCTTCTTGTCGGTCAGGGTGGCCGGGGTGTCGTCCAGTGCCGCGATCTTGAGCTGGCCGGCGACGCCCCGGCGGTTGATGGCGTCGAGCAGCGGGGTGAGTGCGCGGGGGTCGCCCGCGCCGTCCGGCACCGCCCTGGCCGGGTCGAAGCCGCGCAGGTCGACGGCGACGAAGTCGACGCCGGCGGTGACCAGTTCCTCGACGTAGTTGTCCCAGAAGGACGCCGGGTCGTCGGCCTTCGGCCGGTACATCGGCTGGTTGTAGTTCTTGTTGACCGGCTGGTCGTAGGGGCCGCCGGCCAGGGTCTCGGTGGAGAACCCGAAGGTGACGCCGACCGCGCCGCCCTTGCCTGCGACACGACCGGGCAGGACGGTGCCGCCGTCGACCACGATCGGGGTGTCGGCGGCGGTCGCGGCCGAGGCGGCGGGGGCCTCCGTGGCCACGGCGGTCAGCGTCGCGAGGGCCAGTGTGAGGGCGGACATGCCGGCCACGGACCGGCCGGGTCCGGTGCGCGGGGCACGTCTGAGTCTGGAAAACACCTGTGTGCTCTTCCTTGCTTCCTCGTACGAGAAGGGGAGGTACGCCCTCAGAAGGGCGTACGGCGCCCGTCCCCCCGACCGGTACGGCCGGGGGAACGGGAGTCGGGGTGGACCCGGTCGGGTCCGGGGGATCAGGCGGCGGGGAGCTTCCAGAGCTGGTTGGCGCTGGCCGCGCAGGTCCAGATCTGGAGCTTGGTGCCGTTGGCCGAGCTGGGACCGGTCGCGTCCAGGCACTTGCCGGACTGCGTGCCGACCAACTGGCCCTTGGCGTCCGGCGTCCACTTCTGCGAAGACGCTCCCGTGCAGGTGGAGAGCTGAACGGCCGTGCCGTCCGCCGTCGCACCACCGGCCACCGTCATGCACTTGCCCAGCACCCGCAGCGTGCTGTCGGCCGCGACCGTCCAGGACTGGCCGCTGCCCGTCCCGCACGTGATCAACTGGATCGCCGTACCGTTCGCCGACAACGACCCCGCGACCTCGGCACACTTACCGCCGTAACCGCTGATCACACCCGTCGGACGCGACGACGGCACACTCCACAACTGGTTGTCCGACGCGGCACAGGTCCAGATCTGCAGCTTGGTGCCGTTGGCCGAACTCGGGCCCGTCGCGTCCAGGCACTTGCTCGACTGCGAACCGACCAACTGGCCCTTCGCATCCGACGCCCACTTCTGCGAAGACGCACCCGTGCAGGTGGAGAGCTGCACCGCGGTACCGTCCGCCGTCGCACCACCCGCCACCGTCAGACACTTGCCCAGCGCCCGGAACGTCCCGTCCGAAGCAGCCGTCCACACCTGCTGCGAACCCGAACCACACGCGTTCAACTGGATCGACGTACCGTCGGCGGTCGCACCGCCCGACACCTCGACACACTTGCCGTTGTAACCGGCGACACGGCCCGAAGGACCCGACGGCGCACTCGACGGAGCCTTCCACACCATGCCCGCGTCACCCACACCACAGGTCCAGATGATCAGCGGATTGCCGTCAGCCGTGGAACCGTTGGAGTTCTCCAGACACATCCCGGACCCGGCGTTGATCAGGAAGCCGTGCTCGGAGTCCACCGTCCACTGCTGACCCTTGGAACCGTCGCAGTAGTCGAGGACCACGTCGGTGCCGTTGTCGGCGCCGCCCTGGGCGGTGGTCAGGCACTTGCCCTGGTTCCACAGCGTCTTGTCGGTGCCGAGGGTCCACTGCTGGGAGGCATCGTCGTCGCAGGTGGCCAGGACCGCCTGGACGCCCGCCGCCGGTCCGGCCGCGAGGTCGACGCACTTGCCGCCCTGGCCGGTGATGTGACCGGTGACGCCCTGCGGCTGGGGGGCCGGGGTCTGCGGGGTGCCGCCGATCGCCATGGCGAAGACGTGGCCCTGCGGGGTGCCGGCCGGGCCCGAGGTGGGCAGGACGACGGCCTGGACCGTCTTGCCCGCGGCGAGTTGCACCTTGGTGGTGAAAAGACTGACCTTCTGGTTCACCTTGCCGTCGTGGCTGTTGATGTAGTCGTAGGTGCCCAGCCGGCTGCTGCCCTGGGACACGTTGTTGTTGTCCCACCAGTCGGAGAAGCCCAGGCCGTAGCTCTGGGTGGAGCCGTCGGTGTAGACGATGGTGCCGATGCCCTGGTGGGGGCCGCTGGTGCCGCTTCCTACGAAGCCCAGCCAGCCGCCGGTCCCGGAGATCAGGACCGCCTGTCCCTTGGTGTCGATGGCGTTGGGCGCACCCGTGGCGTCGGGCCACTGGTAGGTGAGGCCGCCGGTGCTGAGGGTTCCGGCCGACACGCCCTGGGCGGCGAGCGCCTGCTTGGAGAAGCTGAACCCGCCGCCGTCGTACTTGCCCGGCGCGGGGTTGGCGTCGTCGGTGATGCCGACGTTGGTGTAGGCCGCCTTCATCGACGCGAACGGCACCAGGAGGGTGGCGTCGGTCGTGTAGGAGCCGCCGCTGTGGGTGGCGGTGGCGGTCAGCGGGTACGTGCCGGCGCTCACCCCGGTGGGCGAGGTGACCAGCCAGGTGGTGGTGGCCGAGGCACCGGCCGCGACGGACCCGAAGGAGGTCGCGGTGGTGGCCTTGACGGTCCAGCCGGACGGCGCGGGCAGGGTAACGTTCACGTCGGACAGCGCGGAACCGGTGCCGTTGGTCACGGTGGTGGTCACGGTCGCCGTCTGGCCCGCCGTCACGAACTGCGGGGTGTGCAGCGCGAGGGAGTCCTTGACCACCATCACCATGGAACCGGTGACGCCGCCCACGGTGACCTTGATGGTCGCCACGCCGTCCGCGCCGGCGGTGACGATGCCGGCGGAGTTGACGGTGGCCACGGACGGATCGCTGCTGGAGTACGTCACGGACGTCTTCGACAGATCCACGAAGGACTGGTCGTTGTTGACCGCCTCGACGATGTTGTCAGCCGTGATCGAGGTGTCCCGCTGCTCCTTGGCCGGGTCGGTGTCGTCCTTGATCCAGGGGTTCTTCCTGGTCAGATCCAGCGTCTCGCCGGCGTGGTAGACCAGCTTGCCGGGCTGCACGGTGACCGTCGAGACCTTCGGGGTCAGGGTGCCGGTGACGGTGACGGTGGCGGTGCTCTGCACGGTGGCGGAGTCGGAGGCCACCTTCAACGCCCAGGCGCCGGGGAAGACGGTCTGCCGGGAGGTCGACGGGTTCCACACGCTCAGG
Source organism: Streptomyces sp. NPDC005483 (assembly GCF_040606035.1). Classification (NCBI taxonomy): domain Bacteria; kingdom Bacillati; phylum Actinomycetota; class Actinomycetes; order Kitasatosporales; family Streptomycetaceae; genus Streptomyces; species Streptomyces sp. NPDC005483. The sequence continues at coordinate 4,126 of NZ_JBEXEA010000042.1, read as the reverse complement.
TCGGACGCCTTGACCGGCAGCGTGACGTGCAGCTTCTCACCGGGCGCCAGGACGCCGGTGTTCTTGAAGCCGACGAGGCGCTGCTTGGGCATGGTCACGCCGGAGACGGTGAAGGAGTTCGCCGCGTAGAGCTGGGCGACGGTGGCCCCGGGCACGCTGCCGGTGTTGGTCACGTCGAAGGAGACGTTGACCGTGCCGTCGGCGGTGATGCTGCTCTTGTCGGCCGTCGCGGCCGAGTACGAGAACGTCGTGTAGCTCTGGCCGTACCCGAAGGGGTAGGAGGGCGTGCCGGTGAAGTACTGGTACGTCTGGCCCTTGCCGTCGCTCTGGGCGGGGGTCAGGCCGTAGTTGTTCTTCCCGGCGAGCTGGGAGTCGTCCTTGTACCAGGTGAAGGTCAGGTGCCCCTGCGGGTTCTGCTTTCCGAACAGCACGTCGGCGAGGGCGGTGCCCTGGCTCTGGCCGTTGTAGGCGCTGAACACGATGGAGGCGGCCTTGGACTGGCGGGCGGAGATGTCCACCGCGCCGATCGCCTGGATGTCCAGCACCACGTTCGGGTTGCCGAGAGCGGCGACCTGGTCGATCAGCGAGTTGTAGTTGCCGGGCAGCGCGAGGCTCGTGCGGTCCTTGCCCTCGCTCGCGGTGTTCTGGTCGGTGCCCACCGCGACGACCACCACGTCGGCGGCCTTCACGGCGGCCTGGGTGGTGGAGCTGAGGGAGACGGCGGCCGTGTTGGTGGTGCTGGTGCCGACCGCGTCATAGGTGACGGTCGCGCTGGGGTTGGCGGCCTTGAGGGCGTCGGTGATGCCCCGCCGCACCGAGATCTGCTGGTCGGGGCCGTTGCCGTAGCTGCCGAGGTTGACGGTGTCGCCGAGGTCGCCGAGGACGACGACCTTGTTCACGGCGGACGCCTTCAGCGGCAGCAGGGGCTTGCCGGTCGCGGCGAGGTTGCTGTTCTTCAGCAGCACCATGGAGGCGTCGGCGGCCTTGGTGGCCAGGTCCACGTGGGCGGCGCTCTGGATGACCGACTTGTCGATGGAGGTGTACGGCACGCTGCCGGCCGGGTCGAACTCGCCGGTCTGCATCCGGACGGTGAACACCCGCACCAGCGAGGTGTCGAGGACGTCCTCGCTGAGCAGGCCCGCGCGCACTGCCTCCATCACGTTGGCGGTGGTCATCTCCTCGCCGCTGCAGTTCAGGTCGTTGCCCGAACGCAGGGCGAAGGCCTGGCCGGCGGCGCGGGCGTCGACGGTCTCACCGGTCTCGCCGTTGATCCACTGCGGGGCGGACTTGGACCCGTTGGTGGACCAGGGGGCCGGGGCCCAGTTGTGACCGTCGTCGGGCAGCTTGTAGGTGGTGCCGACGCCGCCGCAGTCCGAGGTGGTGAGGCCGGCGAAGCCGTAGGTGCGCTTGGCGAGCGTGGTGTTGGTGTACGTGTTGGCGACCGCCGGGGTGCCGTTGATGGCGTTGTACGACGTCATCAGGCCGGCGACGTGGGCCTGGCCGATGAGGCCGGCAAACTGCTTGGTGTAGTAGTCGCGCATCTGGGAGTCGTTGACGTCGGAGCTGATGGCGGTGCGGGCGTCCTCGACGTTGTTGAGGGCGTAGTGCTTCGCCGTCGCCGCGGCCTTCAGGTAGCCGTTGACCGAGGTACCGTCGGGCTTTTGTCCCTGGAAGCCGTTGACGAACTGGACACCCATCTGGGTCTGGAGGTACGGGTCCTCGCCGAAGGACTCGTCGTGTCGGCCCCACAGGGGGTCGCGGTCGTTGTTGACGGTCGGGGCGAAGTAGGTCAACGCGCCGTAGTTGTCCGCGGAGTTGCCGAGGTTGTTGCGGCTGACGCCGAACAGCGACTTGTCGAGGAAGCCGCGGGCCTCGTCGGAGATCGCCGAGCCCTCCTGGTACTGGAGGGTCGGGTCCCAGGCCATCGAGGTGGCGAGGCTGGTGGGGAAGCCGGTGGCCTTCATCGGCCACGCCGTGTCGTCCCCGGCGTTCTTGGAGTTGCCCAGCGACTGGATGCCGTGCAGGGCCTCGCTCCAGTACGTGTAGCCCTGGACGCCCAGCTCGGGGATGGCCGGGGCGTCGTTGGTGATGAGCTGGCGGACCTTCTGCTCCAGCGTCATCCGGGAGACGAGGTCGGCCGCCCGCTCCTCGAAGGAGTACCGGGTGTCCTTGTAGACGGGGGTGGCCGTCGATTCCGCTGCCGCCTGCGCGCTCGCGGCGGCCAGGGGTGATGCGGTGGCGTACGGGGACGCCAAGGTGAGGCCGACGGTGACGGCTATGGCGAGCGTGGTCGCTCGTGCGCCGCCGTGTCGGCGTCTCGGACCTTGCATGCTGCTCTCTCCAGAGTGAGGCGGGCGATGGCCGGCCCTGGTCGTGTCGACACCGACGAGCCGGCCGGCGAGGACGTCGGCCGCGGCACCCTTGGGGTGGCGGCCGGTTCGCCATCGTGCACCTTGTCACACGTGATCCACATCGGGTGTGCCCTTCTGCTTCACATGTGTCCATCTGTTCACTCGGCGCACGGGAGATCGTCCGGGTGCGGATGGCGTTGTCGCTATTGCGCCGGGCCCGGGGTGTGAACCATGAGGGCTTCTTTCCGCGTTAACGGGGTGAGAGCGGCGGCGCCGCGCGAGGGAATCCCTCCCTGGCCGCTTCCGGCCGACCCGCACGTGTGAAGCGAGCGACCGCATGCTTGTCATATACATGAAGGCTGGGGAGAGGTGGGGCGAGGTGCCGCCATCGACGCTCACGATCCGTACCGATACTTGCCTGACCTGCGCTTTGTTGCCGGAGTGGATGCGTGAATGGCTTAAGACGTCGTGTGCTCCTGACTGCGGTCGGGGTATGACCGTCATATGACTGATGTGTCCGGTTTCGTTGCGGACGAGAGTGTGTCCCGGCACCCCCGTTCACGGGTTTGCGGGGCGACATCGGATACGTATGACGGAAGGCTTCACATGATCAACAGGCGTACCTTCAGCAAGGCCGTCGGCCTGGGCACCGGCGCGGCCGCGGTCTCGCTGTCCGGCCTGCAGACCAACGCATCCGCCGCGACCGCTGCGCGGCAGTCGAGCGCCGCCACGGTGCCCACCATCACTCCCGGTACGCACACCCAGTTCCCCGCGATCAAGCAGGTCAAGGCCGGACTGCTGAACGTCGGCTACGCCGAGCTCGGTCCCGCCCACGGCCCGGTCGTCATCTGCCTGCACGGCTGGCCGTACGACATCCACAGCTTCGTCGACGTCGCCCCGCTCCTCGCCGACCAGGGCTACCGCGTCCTCGTCCCCTATCTGCGCGGGCACGGCAGCACCAGTTTCCTGACCCGTCACACGCCCCGGACCGCTGAGCAGTCCGCGATCGCGCTGGACATCATCGCGTTCATGGACGCCCTGAAGATCGAGAAGGCGGTCCTGGCCGGCTTCGACTGGGGGTCGCGGACCGCCGACATCATCGCCGCCCTGTGGCCCGAGCGCGTCAAGTCCCTTGTCTCCACCAGCGGTTACGTCATCACCGACCGCAAGGCGCAGTTGGCGCCCGCGATCCCGGCCGTCGAGCACAACTGGTGGTACCAGTGGTACTTCGCCACCGACCGCGGCAAGGCGGCCATGGAGAACGTCGACGACCGCCTCGCGCTGTGCCGCTATGTGTGGACGCTCGTCTCCCCGAACTGGAACTTCGACGACGCCACGTACGCGCGCACGTCCCAGGCGTTCCTCAACCCCGACTACGCCGCCATCGTCCTGTACAACTACCGCTGGCGCATCGGCCTCATCAAGGGCGACCACCACTACGACCGCTACGAGAAGCTGCTGTCGGCGCAGCCGTCCATCGGCGTGCCCACGATCACCCTGGACCCGGCCCTGGACCCGTTCACCGCGCCCGGCGACGGCACCGGCTACCGCAGCCACTTCACCGGCGCCTACCAGCACCGCACGATCGCGAACATCGGCCACAACCTGCCGCAGGAAGCACCCACGGTCTTCGCGCAGGCCGTGGTCGACGCCGACCACCTCTGATCGCGGGGAGTCCCTGATGAGTGAAGTCCTGTGGAACCGGCTGACCGCCGCCGAGCTGCGTGCCCTGGCGGCACGGGACGCGGTGGTACTGCTGCCCATTGGGGCCACCG
>NZ_JBEXEA010000041.1:0-67862 GCF_040606035.1 Streptomyces sp. NPDC005483 | reverse complement strand
GCCGAGGGCTCGGACGACGCGGGCACGACGGAGGCGCCGGACGACTCCGGGGCAGCCGACGGCCCCGACGACTCCGGGACGGCCGGGGGCTCGGGCGACTCCGAGACGGCCGAGGGCTCGGACGACGCGGGCACGACGGAGGCGCCGGACGACTCCGGGGCAGCCGACGGCCCCGACGACTCCGGGACGGCCGGGGGCTCGGGTGACCCCGACAGCGGGTCCGGCGACTCCGGTACGGCTGAGAGCACCGGTGACTCCGACAGCCGGTCCGACGACTCCGGTGAGCGCGACGAGCCGGCTACGGCGGGCGATGCGCGGCTGCGGGACGCGGTGGCGGCGTGGGTGGCCACGGGTGACGGCCCCAAGGACGGTTCCCGCACGGCGGAGACCGCGGAGAAGCCCGAGGGCAAGGGCGCCGAGCCTGCCGACGAGACCTCCGAGGACGAGTCCGACCCGGACACGGAGACCGCCGACAAGCCGGAGCCGGCCCCCGAGACAGCCGTAGCCGAGGAAACCGCTGCGGAAGACGAGGGTGACACTCCGGAGACCGGCGACTCGAACCCCCCAGGGGCGCGGGGAACTGCGCGACCAGCCCCCACCGACCCGCACACGGACGACGAGCCCAGCGACGCCGCCGTGACCGACAAGGCCCCCACCGACCCGAAGACGGACGACGGACCCGGCGAGGACGGCGCGGCCCCCGAAGACGCCAAGCCCGATGACGCGGGCGTGGCCGACAAGCCCCCCGTCGACCAGCCCACCGCCGTCTTCAAGGCCCCTCGGCCCCCCGTGGACCAGCCCACCACCATGCTGAAGCTCGGCAAGGCACCGGAGGCCGAGCCGAAGGCCAAGCCGGAGACCGCGGCCGAGCGGACGAGCAGGTTCGTCGCGCTGAAGGCCCTCGACGAGCCCCGAGAGACGCGGCCGAAGGCGGACGTGACCGCCGCCGTCCCCCAGGTCGGCCCGGAGCGGACCACGCAGCAGCCCCTGCCGCCGAAGCCGCCCCTCGACCTGCTCGCGGAGCTCACCAACACCCCGCCGCCCCCGCCCAGCCCCCTGCGCACCCTCGGCCGCCGGGTCAAGATCTGGACGCCGATCCTGCTCCTCCTGGTCGTGGTGTTTGCGATCGCGCAGTCCCTGCGCCCGCTGCCGGCCCCGACGCTCAGCCTCACCGCCGAGGACTCCTACACGTTCGACGGCAGCAAGGCCACCCTCCCGTGGCCCACCCAGGGCCAGGGCTGGATGGACGTCAACGGCGTCGGCACGATGGGCGACTTCGGCAAGCAGACCCCCGTCGCGATCGGCTCCGTGGCCAAGGCGATGACCGCCTACATCGTCCTGAAGGACCACCCCCTCAAGTCCGGCGAGGAGGGCGCGAAGATCACCGTCGACGCCCTCGCCGAGAAGGAGGGCGGCTACAACAAGCAGGGCGAGTCCACCCTCAACACCGTCAAGCAGGGCGACGTCCTCACCCAGCGGCAGGCGATCGCGGCGATCATGATCCCGTCCGCCAACAACATCGCCCGGCTGCTCGCCCGCTGGGACGCCGGTTCCGAGACGGCGTTCATCAAGAAGATGAACGACACCGCCAAGGAACTCGGCATGAAGAACACGACGTACACCGACGCCTCGGGCCTGAAGGAGACCACCGTCTCCACCGCCGAGGACCAGGTGAAGCTGGGCAACGAGATCGTGAAGATCCCGGCGCTGGTGGAGATCACGTCCATGGGACAGTGGGTCGATCCGTCCGGACAGAAGTGGTACAACTACAACTATCTGGTCCCCTACACCGGCATCGGTATCAAGACGGGCACCACCAGCGCGGCCGGCGGCAACCTCCTCTTCGCGTCCCGCAAGAAGGTCGGTGGGGAGAACGTCACCGTCGTCGGCGCGATCCTCGGCCAGCACAAGGCGCCGATCATCAAGACCGTCAACGACGTCAGCAAGGTCGCGCTGCTCGCGGCCGAGGAGGCCCTGACCTCGGCGAAGATCCTGAAGAAGGGTGACGTCGTCGGCTACGTGGACGACGGCCTCGGCGGCCACACCCCCGTCGTGCTGACCGAGGACGTCACCGCCGTCGGCTGGGCCGGCTTCAAGGTGAAGCTGTCCTTCGCCGCCGACGACGTACCGCACACCGCGAAGGCCGGCACCAAGGTCGGCAGCCTCACCGTCGGTGACGGCGAGGGCGGCGCGGTCAAGGTCCCGGTCACCCTGCAGAAGGATCTGACCGAACCGGGATTCACCGACAAGCTGACCCGCGTCGGCTGATCCACCACCGGGACGGACAGCTCACGCGGCCCCCGGCCGGACCCCGCCCGGGTTCCGGACGGCGGGCCGCGTGCTAGCGTCACGAACCGGGGCAGGTCGACGCTGGGGCGCGGCCGAGAAAAGAAGACGGGACACCACGGGGAGTGCCTTCAGGTGGCCACTGCGGAGCCGACACGCGCCGACGAGACCGACCCGGGCCCGGGTACCGGCCCGCGAATACGCGTGCCCGCGGAACCTGACACCGACCACGGCGGCAACCACGGCGGCCCTCCCGAGGGCCCGCGGGGCCTCAGAGCCAGGACCTGGACCGCCCTCCTCGCACTGCGCGAACGGCTGCTGCGCCACCCCGTCCTCTCCATGACCGCGCTCTCCGGCGTCCTCCACATCGTCTGGTTCTTCACGTTCGCGAACAGCGGCGGAGACCTCGCGGCGCAGGACGCGTGGGCCGAGTTCGTCGGCCGGCACCCGGACTCGGCGTACAACCTCGCCTGGTACGGCGGCATGCACCCGGTGTCGTACAGCATCGTCTCGCCGTATCTGATGTCGGTCCTCGGCGTCCGTACGACGATGATGCTGGCCGGGACCGTCTCGGCCGGCCTGCTGACGCTGGTCCTCATCCGCAGCCGGTCGGTGAAGAACCCGCTGTGGGCCTCGCTGGCGGGCGTGTACGCCTTCCTCTGCAACGCGGCCTCAGGACGGGTGACCTTCGGGCTCGGCACGATGTTCGCGCTCGGCGCGGTCGCGGTCGTCTTCTGCTGGCCGCACCGCCTGCGCTACAAACGCTGGGCCAAGGCGGCCTGCGCGGCCCCGCTCGCCGCCCTCGCGACCATGGCGTCCCCGGTCGCCGGCCTGTTCGTGGGCCTGGTGGCGGTGGCGCTCTTCCTGGAGAAACGGCGTCCGGGCGCCTGGGCCCTGGGCATCGCACCCACCCTGGTGGTCGCGGTGTCCGCCTGGCTCTTCCCGTTCTCCGGCACCCAGCCGATGAAGATCGCCTCGGTGCTCCTGCCGCTGGCGTACGGCCTCCTCGTCTACTTCCTCGTCCCGCGCGAGTGGACGACGGTCCGGATCACCGCCGGGGTGTACAGCCTGTCGGTCGTCCTGGTCTGGCTGGTGAGCTCCCAGATCGGCTCCAACATCTCGCGGCTGCCCATGCTCTTCGCGGGGGTGGCCCTGGCGGCCGCACTGCCGTTCACCGTGCCGCGCTCCCGCAAGTGGTACGCCGTCGTCGTCTCGTTCGTCGGCTTCACCACCTGGATCGGCTTCAAGTCCGTCGACGACGTCGTCCACACGACCCCCACCGCGTCCTGGGCGCGCGAGCTGGCCCCCCTGGTCAACGAACTCCAGGAGGTCGGCGCCGAGAAGGGCCGCGTCGAGGTCGTACCGGCCGCCTCCCACCGCGAGGCGTCCGCGCTCGCGCCGTACGTCAACCTCGCCCGGGGCTGGAACCGGCAGGCCGACATGGAGCGCAACCCGCTCTTCTACGACGACACCCTCAATTCCGCGAACTACCACGAGTGGCTCCAGCGCTGGGCCGTGCACTTCGTGGTCGTACCGAAGGACGAGCCCGACGGGGACGGGGGCGAGCGGGAGCGGGAGCTGGTCCAGCGCGGGATGCCGTACCTGAAGCAGATCTGGGGTGACGCGAACTGGCAGCTGTTCCAGGTGACCGACCCGGCACCGCTCGCCTCCCCGAACACGGTCGTCGACCGGGCCGCGCAGGGCGAGATGACCATGCGGGTGAAGAAGGCCGGGCGCATCCTCATCCGGATCCCCTACTCGCCCTGGCTGTCGATCGTCGACGCGGACGGCAAGAAGCTGCAGGCCCCGCAGGAGACGGACGCGTCGAAGAACCGGGAGGACGGGGAGCCGAAGACCTTCGACAATGTCAACGGCTGCCTGATGGAGACGCCGGAGGACGCGGACGGGGACAAGTGGACGATGCTGCTCGCTCCGCGGGCGGGGACGTACCGGTTGGCGGCGCCCTATACGGTGCCGCGTGGGACGCCTTGTCCTGATGAGTTGAAGTAGTCCGTCGGCTGCGGGCCGGTGGGGGCTGGTCGCGCCCACGCGGCGGAGCCGCATATCGGCACAGCCCCGCGCCCCTGAAGGCGGTCAGCGCAGCTGGTCCACGTACTTGTCCGTACCCGGGATGGTCGGGATGAAAGGCGCCAGCAGCTCCACCCGGCCCATCGGTGGTTCCTCCAGGGCCGTGAAGTACCGCTCCCAGCACTCCCTCGGGTCCGTCTCCAGGAACCACAGCAGGGTGAGTCGGGTGTCGACGCCCTCCACCTGCTTCACATAGGTCATACGGTCGCCCGGGAGCGGGGTCGGGCGGAAAACGGTCACCATCGCCGCCGGGGAGCCCGCCAGCCGCTTCGGGAGGTGCCTCGAGACCAGCCACTCCAGCAACTCCCCTCGCCGCTCCGGGGATTCGGCGTCGATCACCTCCAACACCAGGCCCGCGTACGGGTGGTCCAGGGCGTGGAAGTCCCTCGGGCCCGCCGCGCCGTCGCGGTAGACCGTGGACTCGTGGTCCTGGAACGCGGTGAAGACGTGGGTGCGGTCGCGGTAGACGCGGGCGTCGCGGTTGAGGCGCTTGTTGATGGCCACCGTCCACCTCATGTGGTCGTCGTAGCGGCCGTCCGTCACCCAGTACACCGAGAGATAGCAGCCTGCCGTCACCGGCTGGGCGACCGCCGACTTCTCCGGGTGGCGCAGGAGTTGAAGGTCCCGCGTGGCCACCCAGCGCCGGCCCGCGAACATCCAGGGCATCGCCATCGCGCCGGCGTAGTAATGATCATCCTCGTACCAGCGGTTGTAGGCGTACTCGTGGCCGGGATGCGGTTCGACCATGGTGATCAGCGCGTGTCCGGGATGCACTCCGTAGGGGCCGACGGCGGCCAGCTCGGCGTACGTCTCGCTGTGGGTCTCTTCCGGCATGGGACCTTCCCTCCTCCAGCGCTCGCCCATACTCTGACGCCCCGTCAGATAATGCGCCAGAGCAGGGAGGCCGTCGGTATGTCACTTCTCTCCGGGAAGACCGTCGTCGTGTCGGGAGTGGGTGCCGGGCTCGGTCACCAGGTCGCGGCGGCCGTCGTGCGGGACGGCGGGAACGCGGTGCTGGGTGCGCGGACCGAGGCGAACCTCGCGAAGAGCGCCGCCGAGATCGATCCGGACGGGGCGCACACCGCGTACCAATCGACGGACATCACCGACGAGCAACAGTGCTCCGCGCTCGCACAGTTGGCGGTGGAGCGGTTCGGGCGGCTGGACGCCGTGGTGCAGGTGGCCGCGTGGGACAGCTACTTCGGCGGGCTCGGGGACGCGGACTTCGCGACCTGGCAGTCGGTCATCGACGTGAACCTGCTGGGGTCGCTGCGGATGACCCGGGCCTGTCTGCCGGGACTGCGGGCGGCGGGCGGCGGTTCGGTGGTGTTCGTCGGGACGCAGTCGGCCGTGGCCGCGCCCTCGCAGGTGCGGCAGGCCGCGTACGCCGCCTCGAAGGGGGCGCTGACCAGCGCGATGTACTCGCTGGCGCGGGAACTCGGCCCGGACCGGATCCGGGTCAACACCGTGCTGCCGGGCTGGATGTGGGGGCCGCCGGTGCAGGCGTACGTGCAGTTCACGGCCCACACGGAGAAGGTGCCGGAGGCGGACGTGCTGAAGCGGCTGACCGAGCGGATGGCGCTGCCCGATCTCGCGACCGACGGGGACGTGGCGGACGCTACGGTGTTCCTGGCCTCGGACCGGGCGCGGGCGATCACCGGACAGTCGTTGCTGGTCAACGCCGGGGAGCTGATGCGGTGAGTTCATGTAGGTGAACGCAGGCCATCATCACGAATGATTTTACCTCCCTTTGACCTGACGCCAGCTTGTCGTGTCCACGCGACGGCACCCACGATGAGCGCCGGGCTGATCCCTGGGAGGGCGCATATGAACGGTCTCGACTGGGCCGTGCTCATCGGCTATTTCGGTGTGATGGTCGCGATCGGCGTCTGGTCGCACAAACGCGTGGACGACGTCAGTGACTTCTTCACCGCCGGCGGCAAGATGCCGTGGTGGCTGTCGGGCATCTCGCACCACATGTCGGGCTACAGCGCGGTGATGTTCACCGGGTACGCGGGTATCGCCTACACCTACGGCGTCACCTCGTTCGTCACCTGGTCCTTCCCCATCGCCCTCGGCATCGCGATCGGCTCCAAGCTGTTCGCGCCGCGCATCAACCGGCTGCGCTCACGGCTCCATGTGGCTTCCCCGCTGGAGTACCTGAAGAACCGCTACGACCTCAAGACGCAGCAGGCGCTGGCCTGGTCGGGCATGCTGCTGAAGATCGTGGACGTGGGCGCCAAGTGGGCCGCGATCGCGACCCTGTTGTCGGTGTTCACCGGCATCTCGCTCAACCAGGGCATCCTGATCACCGGTGCCATCACGGCCGTCTACTGCACGATCGGCGGGCTGTGGGCCGACGCGCTCACCGAGTTGGGGCAGTTCGTCATCCAACTCCTCGCCGGTGTCGCGATGTTCGTCGCCGTCGTCCTCAAGCTCAACGACAAGGGCATCGGGTTCTTCGGCGCCTGGGACGAGTGGGCGCTCAAGGGCCACGGAGAGCCGCTGGTGGGGCCGTACGGAACGGTCTTCCTGCTCGCCTTCCTCTTCATCAAGCTCTTCGAGTACAACGGCGGCATGCTCAACCAGGCCCAGCGCTACATGGCCACGGCCAACGCGCACCAGGCCGAGCGTTCGGCACGGCTGTCGGCGATCCTGTGGCTGGTGTGGCCGGTCGTCCTGTTCTTCCCCATGTGGATGTCGCCGCTGCTGGTCCAGTCGCAGAAGCCGGACGGCTCCGACTCCTACGGCCTGATGACCGAACAGCTGCTCCCGCACGGCCTGTTGGGCCTGGTGATCGTCGGCTTCTTCTCGCACACCATGGCCATGTGCTCCTCCGACGCCAACGCGATCGCGGCGGTCTTCACCCGGGACTGCGCACCGGTGGTGTGGCGCAGGGCGCGCAGCTGGAACCAGGGGCAGGGCCTCAGGGTCGCGCGGATCACGACGGTCGTCTTCCTCGGCCTGTCGATGGCGGCGGCGACGCAGGTCAACTCCCCCGCGTTCAAGGACATCATCACCGTCGTGATCAAGTGGGTGGCCGGTCTCATGGGCCCGATGGCCATCCCGATGATGCTCGGCCTGCTCCGCCCGTTCCGCCGCTCGGGACCGACCGCCGCGCTCACCAGCTGGTCGATGGGCCTGCTCGCCTTCTGGCTGGTCAACTATCCGATCAACTGGAAGGTCGACGGCGGCGTACCGCTCCAGTACCAGGTATCCATCCCGCTGGCCGTCTCCCTGGTCCTCTACATCCTCATCGGCTTCATCAAGCCCGAGGACACCCCGGAACGCCTCGCGATCATCGAGAAGATCAACACGGACGGGGACGGGGACGGAGCGGCGGCCGCCGCGATCCCCACTCCGGCGGGCGGTGTGGAGGACGTGATCGTCACGGGGGTGAAGGACCAGCCGCGGAGCTAGGTCCTAGGCCCTCGGATAGCGGACCAGCCACCCCGGCGACGCTCCCGCCGGCCCGTGCAGCGCCGGGCCCTGGGTCATCTCCATCGCGAAGTCGTCGGCGAGTTCCAGCAGCGTGGGACGGCCCTCCAGCTCGGCCAGCCAGGCCGGCGGGAGGGCCGTCTCGCCGTGCAGGGCGCCGAGCAGGCCGCCGGTGAGGGCGCCGGCCGCGGCGGAGGGGCCGTCGTGGTTCACGGCGAGGCACAGACCGTGCCGTACGTCCTCCCCGACCAGGGCGCAGTACACGGCGGCGGACAGCAGCCCGTCCGCCGAGCCGTCGGCGGCGAGTTCCTCCACCCGCGCCGGGGTGGGCATCCCCTGCCGTACGGCACCCAGCGCGTGCTGGAGCGCGTCCGACACGGGCTCGTGCCCGGGCCGCGCGGCCAGCAGCGCGAGCGCCCGCTGCACCGCCCCGTCCAGGCTGTCGCCGAGCGCCAGCGCGTGCACGATCACGGCGTACGCGCCCGCCGACAGATAGGCCACGGGGTGCCCGTGGGTCTGCGCGGCACACTCCACCGCCAGCTGTACGACGAGCTGCGGCTCCCATCCGACGAGCAGCCCGAAGGGCGCGGAACGGGCCGTGGCCTCGGGCCCGAGTTCGTTCGGGTTCTTGGGCGACTCCAGCGTCCCCATGGTGTCGTCGCCGAACCCGATGAGCAGGGACCGGGTCGGGTCGCGGCGGGCGTACAGCCACTCCTCCCGGGCCAGCCAGCCGTCGTCCTTGCGCCGCTCGTCGGGCCCCCAGTCCCGCTGGGTGGCGAACCAGCGGAGGTAGGCCCGGTGCAGATCGGTGGGCGGATGCCAGGCGCCGGTGTCCCGGCGCACCTGGGCCCGGATGAGCCCGTCCACGGTGAAGAGGCTGAGCTGGGTGAGATGGGTGACGGCGCCGCGCCGGCCGAACCCGAATCCGAGGTCCAGGAGCCCCTCGGCGCCGTACGTCTCCCTGATCTCGTCCAGTCCGAGCCCGTCGACCGGCGCGCCCAGCGCGTCACCCACGGCCACCCCGAGCAGCGTCCCGCGCACCCGGCTGCGGAAGTCCTGCTGCTCGGCACGTCCCCAGACGACGGCCCCGGTTGTCGCGCCCACCAAGACCTCCCCGTGGCGACCGTCCGTATGTACGACGCTCAGCACTGTAATCGACAGGGGGTGCGGGGTTCAGGGGGCGTGAGGGTATGCGAGGTGAGAACCGGTTGGCCCGTCAAGGCCGGTTATGGACCGGAAACCGCACGTCACCGGAAGGCGGGGGCGTTGCGGGCCGCCCACTCGGCGTAGGTGCGCGGCGGCCGGCCGAGGACCCGCTCGGCGTCGTGGCTGACGCGCCGCAGACCCGGCGACGGGTCGCCGAGCATGTCGAGGGTGGCGTCCACGATCGGCTCCGGCATGAACCGTGCCATCTCCGCCCTGGCCTCGGCCCGGCTCTGCTCGACGAACCGCACCGGCTCGCCGAGCGCCTCCCCGATCGCGGCGGTCTGCTGCCGGGGGGACACCGGGGCGGGCCCGGTCAACTCGTAGACCTGTCCCGCGTGTCCGGGCTCCCGCAGTGCCACGGCGGCGACCTCGGCGATGTCGTCCGGATCGACGGTCGGCAGCGCGACGTCCCCGAACGGCGCCGCCACCGTCCGCCCGGCGCGCACCGCACCGGCCCACCGGAGGGTGTTGGAGTGGAACCCGGCGGGCCGCAGCATGGTCCATTCGAGCCCCGACCGCCGCACGGCGTCCTCCGGTGCGGAAGGGTGATCACCGGTGCCGACGCCCTGCGAGGACAACAGCACGATCCGCCCGACACCACCGGCTCGGACGACCTCGAGGACCGCGTCGAGATCGCCGCCCTGCGCCAGGAAGTCCCCGGAAGTCAGGAGGAAGAGGGAGTGCGCGCCGTCGAGGGCGGGCTTGAGGGTGCGGGGTTCGGCGAGGTCGGCCTGGTGATGCCGTACCCCTGCCACGGGGCTTTCGCGGGGGCTGTGCCGGGAGACGGCCGTCACCCGCTCCCCCGCCGCGAGGAGGGCCCGCACCAGCGGCCGTCCGACGTTACCCGTAGCACCGGTCACCACGATCATGTTGATCCCCGTTTCTGAGGTCCCTGGACTGGTTCCTGTGGACACACGGCGAAGCTACTATCGGGAAGCCAGTAGGTACCTAGAGGAAAGTATTGGCGGAGGGCAGCGATGTGACGCAGACCACACCCCGACAGGCCGAGATCGCCCCGGAGAACGCCTGTCCCATCGCGCCGGTGGTCGACATCGTCTTCAGCCGCTGGACCACGCCGATCCTGTGGACCCTGCACGCGTACGGCCGCCAGCGCTTCGTGGAACTGCAACGCCGGATCGCCACCATCACGCCCAAGGTCCTGACCCAGCGCCTGCGCCAGCTCGAACGCGACGGCCTGGTCCACCGCACGTACCACGCAGAGGTCCCGCCCCGCGTCGAGTACGAGATCACCGCACTGGGCGGCAGCCTGGCCCCGTTGTTCGCGACCCTGGCGGAGTGGTCACCGAACCTGGAGAGGGTGGACGAGGCCCGGCGGGCCTATGACATGAGGGACGGAGACGGGAACCGCTCGGCGTGACCTGACCGAAGGCGTCATCCGGCGGCCCCTCGCACCCGGTCCCGGACCGCACGCGCTCGCTCGTCGTCCGGGCTCAGCGCGCAGGCGCGTTCCGCGTCGGCGAGGGCCAGGTCGAAGGCCGCGCGGGCGAGGTGGGCTTCGGCTCGGTGGCACAGGGCCCAGGTGTAGGCGGGGTTGAGGTCCAGGGCGCGGTTCAGGGCCGTGAGGGCCTCCTCGTGCCGGCCCTGGGCGGCCAGGGCGGCGCCTCGGCTCGCGTGGGCGGAGGCGTAGTCGGGGTCGAGGGCGAGCACGTGGTCGTAGTCGCGGAGTGCCTCCTCGACGCGGCCGGCGTTCCGGAGCGCGTCGCCGCGTTCGCAGCGGCCCCAGGGCCAGTCGGGCTGGAGGATCACGGCTCGGTCCAGGTCGGCCAGTTGGCGGGCGGGGTCGCCGAGGCCGCGCCATACGCGGGCGCGCCGGACCAGGGCCCAGGTGTAGTCGGGGTCTAGGTCCAGTGACCGGTCCAAGTCCGCCCGCGCGGCGTCGAGTTCGCCCCGGGCCAGGTGGACGGCCCCCCGGGAGGCCCAGGCGAAGTGGTGGGCGGGGTCCAGCTCGATCCCCCGGTTCAGATCCCGGAGCGCTGCGTCGGCGTGGTCGAGCGCCCGGTGGTACTCACCGCGCACCGAGTGGGCGGAGGCGCTGTCCGGCTCCAGTTCGAGGGCCCGGTCGAGGTCGTCGACGGCCGCTTCGTAGTCACCGAGTTCGCCGCGGACGTAGGAGCGGCCCCGGTAGGCGCGCGCGAAGTCGGTATCCAGGGTCACGGCCCGGTCGTACTCGCGCAGTGCCTCCTCCAGCGCGCCGACGCGCCGTAGTGCGCTGCCCCGTACCACCAGGGCGCGTGCCTGGGCCGGTTCGTCGAGGCCCGCCCGGGACAGCAGCCTGGCGAGCGCCGCGATCGTGCCGCCCTCGGTGAGCGCCCGGGACAGGTCGCTCCCCCAGCGGGACACCGCCTCCGTGTCGCCGTCCCGGCCCGCGTCCAGCAGGGTCCGTGCCCAGCGGGCGGCGGTGACGTCGTCCGTGTCGCAGGCGTCGGCGAAGTCCCGCAGCGCCACGGGCAGCGCGGCGGATGCCTGGGCGCACAGCAGGTGGTAGGTCTCGGTGAGCCGTAGCTCCCGCCACTTCTCGTCCGCCCACAGCTCCCGCTCCCCGCGGCCGGCTTCGGATTCCGCCCGCCACCGGCCGAAGGTCCGGGCCAGGCGGGTGTGTTGACCGGCCCACCCGCGCGGGGAGCGGCCGCGCTGCATCCGCAGCATCGTCTCGCGCACCAGGTCGTGGTAGCGGATCCGGTCGCCGCGGTCGGCCACGAACGGCAGGGCCCGCAGCCAGGCGAAGAGCGCGTCCGCCTCGCCGTCCGGGCAGTCCACTGCCGCCCGGAACACGTCCATGTCCAGGTGGCGGGGCAGGGCGCAGGCGAGGGCCGCGGATCGCCGTACGGGATCCTGTTCCCATTTCAGGAAGCGTTCCACGGCCGTGGCGCTGGGGTCGCCGATGTCGTCGGGGTCGGCGGGGCGCTGCTCCGCGAGGGTGGAGACCAGCACCGGCAGGCCGCCCGTGAGGCGCAGTACCTCCTCGACGACGGGCTCGGAGACGACTCCCTTGCCCGCCAGCAGCCCGCGGGCCTCCGCCTCCGTGAACGGCCCGAGCGGTACGTCCGTCATGAAGTCGGCGAAGGCTCCCCAGCGGGCTGTGTCGAAGGGGCGCTGGCCGGCCGTCACCGCGACGACCGTGGCGGGGAGGGTGCCGTAGCGGTCGCCGGTCATCACCTCGTGCAGCCAGCCGTCGAGGAACGGGCCGGTCCGCTCGTACGTGTCGAAGAACAGGACGATCCAGGGGGCCGTGGCCGCCGCGTCGGTGAGTTCGTTCAGCAGCACGGGTGTGAGCACCTGCTCCGGCTGCATGACCAGCTGAACGTCTTCCCGGCTGCGGTAGCGTGCGCTGAGTCCGGCCCGCAACCGGTCGGCGCCCTGGGCGAGTTGCGCCGCGTCCAGGGCTCCCGCGAAGGCTCCCACCCCCGGCACCATCCCCAGCCCGGCCAGCCCCGCCCGCGCCGCGACCATGCTGCCGGCCGACGGCCCCTCCGGCTCCGCCTCGAGGGTGGCGACGGCCGCCTCCGCCTCGTACCGGCGTTCCCGATGGGCGGCCAGGAGTCGCTCCAGGTCCTTGAAGCGGCAGCCTTGGGCGGCGAGTTGGCGGCTGATGGCCGCCATCGCCTCCGGGACGCTGCCGACGCTCTCGTCGACGTATGCCGTCAACGCGCCCTTCTCGCGGGCAACTTGTTCCAGCTCCCGGACGAGGAACGTCTTTCCGACACCCGCGTTGCCGTGCACGTGAAAGAGGAACCGGTGCCGCTCATCCTCCGGAGGGAGGTCGAAGTTCGTCCGGAACGCGGCTCGTTCAGCGCCTCGGCCGATGAAGCCGGCCCGTCTGCGCTGTGCGATCAGCTCCTGCATCGACAGCCGTGCCCTCGTCATGTCCGCCATTCTGGCTCACGATCTGGATCACCCTCTCGGATCCCGGGGAAGATGGCCCCCATGGCATCGACACCCCCACGCACCACACGCAGCGCACTTCACCTCTCCGCCACCCTGCTCACCGCGTCCGTCGCGCTGTACATAGCGCTCGTCGCGTTCGGGAACATCACGGACTTCGGGACGAACCAGGCGTTCGTGCAGCACGTTCTCGCGATGGACACGACGTTCAAGGACGACGATCTGATGTGGAGAGCCGTCACCAGCAAGGGACTTCAGAACACGGCGTACGTCGCGATCATCGTCTGGGAGACCCTCGCGGCGCTCGTGCTGATCTACGGCACGTGGCTGTGGGTGCGCCGGGACGACCAGGCCGCCCGGCGCTTCTCCACCTACGGTCTGCTCATGCTGATGCTGCTCTTCGGTGCCGGGTTCATCGCGATCGGCGGGGAGTGGTTCTCCATGTGGCAGTCGGACACCTGGAACGGGCTGGACGCGGCGCTGCGGGTGTTCGTGCTGAGCGGGGTCGTCCTGTTGGTCGTCAACCTGCCGGACCGTAGCGCTGGTTGACGAGCGCTAGTTCACGACGACGACCTTGGTCCCCGTCTCGCCGAACGTCCACAGTGCCGACCCGTCCGCCGCCTTCATACGGATGCCGCCGGTCTGGGCGCCGTTCGCGGGCGGGGGCGAGGAGCCGTCCACCGCGTTGGAGAAGGCGACGTTCACGCCGTCCACGGCGGTGAAGTACACGATGTGCGCGATCCGCACGCCGTCGGATCCGGTCGTCGGGTCTCCCCGGCGCAGCGAGACGGAGTAGTTGCCGGGGGCCGGGTCCACCGTCCCCGGCCAGACGGTGAAGGTCCGCCGGGCCGCCTCGCTCGCGTCGATCAGCCACACCCGCTTCTCGCCGAGCGAGTAGACGATCCGGCGGCCGGTGCCGGAGCTGTCCGGGACCGCGGTCGCGGACGGCTCGGGCCGCGCGGACGCGTTCGGGGACGCCGACACGCTCGGCCGTTTGGTGACGGCCACGCTCGGCTTCGTTCCCTTGTCGGCCTGTACGGCCAGGGCGACGACGGCGGCGATCGCCCCCACGGTCAGACCCGTCACCCAGACCTTCGGGGCTGGCACGGCACGCATCTCCTCGGCTAAGGATCCCCGTCGAACGGGGGTCGGATCATCGTACCGGCCCCCGCCGCGCCACCTTCCGCCTCACTCAGTCCAGCAGCGGCAACAACTCCGGCAGATGCCCGTCCGACACGGCCGCCGCCTGCTGCCGCTCCTCCGGCACCTCCCCGTACAGCGTCGTACGCGGCCGCGCGGGACGGCCCGCCGCCTCCGCCACCGCGATCAGGTCCTGCACCGACTTGTACGAGCCGTACGACGACCCCGCCATCCGCGAGATCGTCTCCTCCATCAGCGTGCCGCCGAGGTCGTTCGCGCCGGAGCGGAGCATCTCCGCCGCGCCCTCGGTGCCGAGCTTGACCCAGCTGGTCTGGATGTTCGGGATCCAGGGGTGCAGGAGCAGCCTCGCCATCGCCGTGACCGCCCTGTTGTCCCGCATCGACGGGCCGGGGCGGGCGATGCCGGCCAGGTAGACCGGGGCGTTGGTGTGGATGAAGGGGAGCGTCACGAACTCCGTGAAGCCGCCCGTGCGTTGCTGGATTCCGGCCAGCGTGCGCAGGTGGCCCAGCCAGTGCCGGGGCTGGTCGACATGGCCGTACATCATGGTCGAGGAGGACCGGAGGCCGACCTCGTGCGCCGTCTCGATCACCTCGATCCAGGTCGCCGTCGGCAGCTTGCCCTTGGTCAGCACCCAGCGGACCTCGTCGTCGAGGATCTCGGCGGCCGTGCCGGGTATGGAGTCGAGGCCGGCCTCCTTGGCCGCGGTCAGCCACTCCCGGATCGACATGCCGGTGCGGGTCGCGCCGTTGACGACCTCCATCGGCGAGAAGGCGTGCACATGCATGCCGGGGACCCGCTCCTTCACCGCCTTCGCGATGTCGAAGTACGCCGTGCCGGGCAGGTCCGGGTGGATCCCGCCCTGCATGCAGACCTCCACCGCGCCGACCTCCCAGGCCTGTTGGGCGCGGTCGGCGACCTGGTCCAGGGAGAGCGTGTAGGCGTCGGCGTCGGTGCGCCGCTGGGCGAAGGCGCAGAAACGGCAGCCGGTGTAGCAGACGTTGGTGAAGTTGATGTTCCGGGTGACGATGTACGTCACGTCGTCGCCGGCCACCGACTTGCGGACGTCGTCGGCGATCCGGGTGAGCGCGTCCAGGGCCGGGCCGTCGGCGTGCAGCAGCGCGAGGGCCTCGTCGTCGGTCAGCTTGGTGGGATCGTCGGCGGCTGTCCGCAGTGCGTCCCGTACGTCCGTGTCGATGCGCTCGGGCACCATCCCGGGGGCGGCCGCCTCGCGCAGGGCGCCCCAGTCGCCGTAGACCTCGTCGAAGTCGTCGCGGCGGTCGGAGGTACGGCCCTCGGTGTCGATGGAGGCGTGCAGGTCGGTACGGCCGGACGCCACGAACGCCTCCTCCGGCTCCTGCCAGGGCAGCCCCCGCGGAAGAGCGTCAGGACGCGCCAGCCCCGTCTCCGGGTCGGCCAGCGCCGCCACGTGCGGGCGCAGCCTCGGGTCCAGCCAGGGCTCGCCTCGCTGGACGAACTCGGGGTACACGCAGAGGCGTTCGCGCAGTTCGAAGCCGGCCGCGGCGGACCGCTCGGTCAGCTCCTCGATCTGCGGCCAGGGGCGCTCGGGGTTCACATGGTCGATGGTGAGCGGGCTGACCCCGCCCCAGTCGTCGATCCCCGCCCCGATCAGGCGCTCGTACTCGCTGTCTACGAGGTTCGGCGGGGCCTGGATGTTGGCGGCCGGGCCCATGACGAGACGGGCGACGGCCACGGCGGCGACCAGTTCGTCCAGCTCCGCGTCCGGCATGCCGCGCATCGCGGTGTCCGGCTTGGCGCGGAAGTTCTGGATGATCAGCTCCTGGACGCTGTGGTACGCGCGTGCTGTGCGCCGGAGCGCGAAAAGAGACTCGGCGCGCTCCTCGTAGGTCTCGCCGATCCCGATGAGGATGCCCGAGGTGAAGGGGACGGAGGAGCGCCCGGCGTCCTCCAGGACCCGCAGCCGTACGGCGGGTTCCTTGTCCGGGGAGCCGTGGTGCGGGCCACCGGGCTCGGACCAGAGCCGGGTCGCGGTCGTCTCCAGCATCATGCCCATGCTCGGCGCGACGGGCTTCAGCCGCTGGAAGTCGGTCCAGGACAGCACGCCCGGGTTGAGGTGGGGCAGCAGGCCCGTCTCCTCCAGGATGCGGATGGAGATGGCCCGGACATAGGCGATCGTGTCGTCGTAGCCGTGCGCGTCCAGCCACTCCCTGGCCTCCGGCCAGCGGTCCTCGGGCTTGTCGCCGAGGGTGATCAGGGCTTCCTTGCAGCCGAGCGCGGCCCCCTTGCGGGCCACGTCCAGGACCTCGTCGGGGGACATGAACATGCCGTGGCCGGCCCGGCGGAGCTTGCCGGGCACGGTCACGAAGGTGCAGTAGTGGCACTTGTCCCGGCACAACCGGGTCAGGGGGATGAAGACGCTCTTCGAGTACGTGATGACACCGGGGCGGCCCGCCTGTGCGAGGCCCGCGTCCCTGACGCGAGCGGCGGACGCGGTGAGGTCGACGAGGGCCTCGCCGCGCGCTTGCAGCAGCACCGCTGCTTCTGTCACGTCCAGGGCCACGCCGTCCCGGGCACGTTTCAGAGCGCGACGCATCGAGTTCTCGGTGGGGCCGGTTCCGGAGGTCGCGGAGGTCGTCATCCTTCGAGCATACGAGCGGTGTGATCAGGTCAGAGGGGCCGACCGAAGGTGGGTGACATCACACACCACCATTACCGTCCTGGACATAACGGGCATACTCGTCGAGCGCCTTCAGCACCTCGCCCTCCCCCGCCGGAGGCAACTGCACCACGACCTCCTCGATACCGAGGTCGGCGTAGTGCGCGAGTTTGCCGGGGTTCGGGAAGACGGCGTACGGCACCACGTGCAGCGCCTCCGGGTCGCGGCCCGCGTCGGCCCAGGCGGCGCGCAGGACGGGCAGGGACTCGGACAGGCCGCGGCCTCCGATGGGCAGCCAGCCGTCGGCGTACTCGCAGATGTGGGAGAACAGCTTGGGCCCGGCGGCACCGCCCACCAGGGTCCGCTTCCGGACGGGCTTGGGGAAGGCGTGGCTGGCCCGTACGCTCCCGAACTCGCCCTCGTAGGCGGTCGGTTCGTCCGCCCAGAGGGCCTGCATGAGCGCCATCCGGTCCCGCACGAGCTCGCGCCGGGTACGCCACTCGACGCCGTGGTCGGCGGCCTCCTCGACGTTCCACCCGAAGCCGAGCCCGAGCGTGAACCGGCCCCCGGAGAGGTGATCGAGGGTGGCGACCTGTTTGGCGAGGTCGATCGGGTCGTGCTGGGCCACGAGCGTGATGCCGGTGCCGAGACCGAGCCGTTCGGTGACGGCGGCGGCCTGGCCGAGCGCGACGAAGGGGTCGAGGGTACGGCCGTACTCACGCGGCAGTTCGCCGCCCGCCGGGTACGGGGTGACCCGCTCGACGGGGATGTGGGTGTGCTCGGGCAGATACAGCCCGGCGAAGCCCCGCGCCTCCAGCTCACGGGCGAGCCGGGTCGGGGTGATGGTCTCGTCGGTGAGGAAGATCGTCACGGAAATGCGCATGACTGCATCTGTACCGGGCCGGAGCGCGGATGTCCATACCGACTGGTCGGCATCTGTGAGGGAGGTGCGAGCGGGCGGAGTAAGCGGAGGAAGTAAGCGGAGGGGGGCAGGGTCGCCAGACCGGGGGGCCCGAGCGGAGGGCCGGGCGGTCGGACCGGGCGGTCGGACCGGGTGGGACGCGCGCGGGGGTGTCGGATGGGGCGGTGGTCGTCGGCGGGGGCCGGGACGGCGGGTGTCGGCGAGGGCCGGTGCGCGACTGGCGGCAAGGGCCGGTGGGGCCGCTGTCGGCGAGGGCCGGTGGGGCGGTCGTCGGCCCAGGAGCGGGCGCGGCGGTCGTCGGCCCAGGAGCCGGTGTGGCGGTCGTCGGCGAGGGCCGGGGCGGCGGGCCTCGGCGAGGGCCGGGGCGCGACTGTCGGCAAGGGCCCGTGGGGCCGCTGTCGGCAAGGGCCGGTGCGGCGGTCGTCGGCCCAGAAGCCGGTGTGGCGCCCTTCAGCCGGGGCCGGGGCGGTGGCCGTCGGCCGGGATCGGTGCGGTGTCGGGCGTTTGTCGGGGGTGTCGGTCGGATGTCGGCGGCCTGTCGGGCGGGGCCCGGAGTCTTGTCGAAGACGCCGCCGGGGCCCGCCCGCCGGCCCCGACCCGCAAGGAGTCACCATGCCCACCACCCACGTCACGATCATCGGTGCCGGACTCGGCGGCCTCACGCTCGCCCGCGTCCTGCACGTCCACGGCATCCCTTCCACCGTCTACGAGGCGGAGTCCTCCCCGACGGCGCGGGCGCAGGGCGGGATGCTCGACATCCACGACTACAACGGGCAGTTGGCCCTCCAGGCGGCCGGTCTGATGGACGAGTTCCAGGGCCTCGTCCTGGCAGGCCGCGAGGCGACGCGGCTGGTCGACCGGGACGGAACCCTCCTGTTCGACCACCCGGACGACGGCACCGGCTCCCGCCCCGAGGTGCAGCGCGGCGAACTGCGCCAACTCCTGCTCGACTCGCTCCCGGCCGGCACGGTCCGCTGGGGCCACAAGGTCAGCGGCACCCGTGCGCTCGGCGGGGGTCGCCACGAGGTGACCTTCGCCGACGGCACCTCGGTCGTCACCGATCTGCTGGTCGGTGCGGACGGGGCGTGGTCACGGGTACGGCCGCTGCTCTCCCCCGCGACGCCCGAGTACACCGGCATGTCCTGCGTCGAGGTGTACCTGTACGACTCCGACACCCGGCACTCGGCCAGCGCGAAGGTCGTCGGAGGCGGGGCGCTGTTCGCGCTCGCGCCGGGCAAGGGTTTCGTGACGCACCGGGAGAGGGGCGGCAACCTGCACACGTACGTGATGCTCAGGCGGCCGCGGGACTGGTTCGCGGACATCGACTTCACCGACTCCGCCGCGGCCGTCGCCCGGATCGTGCGGGAGTTCGAGGGCTGGGCACCGGAACTCACCGCGCTGATCACCGACGCCGACACCGCCCCGGTGCTGCGTCCCTTCGCCGCCCTGCCCGTCGAGCACCGGTGGGAGCGGATACCGGGAGTGACCCTGATCGGCGACGCCGCCCACGTTGCCGCCCCGAACGGCGAGGGCGCCAACCTCGCCATGCTCGACGGCGCGGAGCTCGCCCAGGCCCTGGCGGCCCACCCCGACGACATCGAGACCGCGCTCACCGAGCATGAGCGCGCCATGTTCCCCCGCAGCGCCGAAACCGCCGACGAGGGCACCGAGCTCTACGCCCTCATGTTCGGCGACGACACGCCCCACGGGCTGATCAGCATGTTCACGGGGGAGGGACAGGGCGAGTGACCCGTCCCCGGAGTCAGTCCACCACCTGTGGATCACGGAAGTAGTAGACGACTGTCACGCCCAGACCCGGTGTGTGCGTGTACACGACCGTGATCGCCTCCGCCGAGTCGGGGGCCAGCGGGGTGGTGTACGTGTACTCCAGGGACGGAGGGCGCCAGCCGGGGATCTCCCGGCCCGCCGCCGGGTCGCGGGCGATGGCAGCGAGTGCCGCGCGGACCACCTCCCGTTCCCCCTCCGTCAGATCGCCGAACGCCTTCCTGGCGGACTCGGCCTCCTCCAGCGGGATCTCGTTCACGTACGGCCGCCTCCGCCGCGCGCGTCTTCCAGGGCCGTCATGATCTCGGGCGAGTTCCTGATCAGGACCCGGTGCCGGTAGGCACGGACCACTGCGGCGGCGCCCGCAAAGTCGTTGGTCGGCGAGGCTCCTATGGCCGTGGCCAGCTCCGTCTCGAAGCGTTCCCGGTCGCCGGGGAAGCCGTAGCGGCTGAGCGCGCTGCGCAGGTCGTCCACGGTCCGGATCGCCGGGAGGGGCATCGTTCCCCAGCCGTGCTCGGGCTGTGCGCTCATGGTCGGCTCCTGGTGAACGGACATCGATCCAGCTCCCAGTATGGCCCGGCTCACCATCCCGGCACCCCGCACTCCGCCCACAGCAGCTTCCCGCCCTTCGACGCGCCCAGTTCTCGTAGGACCGACACCCCCGTCGCGTCCGCGCAGGCCCGGACCAGGTGCAGGCCGCGGCCGTGTTCGGCGTCCGGTGCGGGGGGAGGCTGGTCGGAGGTGAAGCCCGGCGGAACGCGCGGGTCCGTGTCCCAGACGGCGACCCGGACCCGTCCGGGGGACGGCGAGAGGAGGCGGAAGGCGTACGGCTTCTTCGTGTGATAGTGCGCGTTCGCCAGCAGTTCCGCCGCGATCAGCTCCGCTGTGGGGGCGAGGTCGGGCATCTCATGTGCGGCCAGGATCAGCCTCAAGGCGCCTCTCGCGATCCCCGGGGCGCGTGGATCGTGCGGGAGATGCAGGGTGTAGTTCCAGGGCGGGGATACGGTGGCCATCGGAAGTCTCCGGTCGCTGAGGGGAGTTGGACGAGTGCCTGGTGTCTCTGCCGCGGCGTCCCACGGTGCGCTGCCAGGCGGGGTGGCGCCTGGGAACGAAGATAAGGGTCACACAAAGGTTCTTTGCGCCGATTCGAAGAAGCTCGGCGCTTTCTCCCCCGTGTGGGTGACAAGCTCGCCGCACGCCCGGTAGGAGGAGGTCTCATGGCGCCAAGGCCCGCGCCGACGGCTCGGCGTGTCCGGCTCGGGACTGAGCTGCGCAAACTCCGCGAACGGGCCGGCCTGACCTCGACCGAGGCCGCACAGCTGCTCGGCACGAGTTCGGGTCAACTCAGCAATGTCGAGTCGGCCCGGTTCGGGGTAAGTCCGGACCGTGTGCGGGCAATGGCCGGCATCTACTCGTGCACGAACCAGCCCTACATCGACGCCCTCGCCGACATGGCGGCCGAAAAGGCACGTGGCTGGTGGTGGGACGCGTACGGCGAGGTACTGCCGTCAGGACTGCTCACCCTCGCCGAGTTGGAGCACCACGCCACCGCCGTCCGTACCGCGTTCACCGCCCATATCCCCGGCATGCTCCAGACCGCCGAACACGCCCGGGAGATCTTCAGTCAGGCGATTCCGGCCCTCACCCCGCCAGAGGTCGAGCACCGCGTCTCGCACCGGATCAAGCGGCAGGACTTCGTGTTCCGGGAGAACCCGAACCCGTACAGCACGGTGATCCATGAGGCCGCCCTGCACATGCGGGTCGGCGGTCGGCGGGTGGCACGCGATCAGCTTCGGCATCTGATCGCCATGAGCCTGCGGGAGCACATCACCCTTCGCGTACTCCCCTTCGACGTCGGGGCGTTCCCCGGATCGGGACAGTCGATCAACTACCTCTGCGGCCCCGTGCCGCCGCTGGACACCGTGCAGTTGGACCAGTTCCACGGCCCGGTGCTCTTGGACGCCGAGGCCCATCTGGAGAAGTACCGGCGCCTCCTGGACGTCGTGGAGGCCATCGCCCTCAGTCCCGCGAAGTCGCGCGATCTGATCCACTCCATCATCCAAAGCCTGTGAGGGAGCCGAGATGACCACCCACGTCTGGCGGAAGTCGTCCTACTGCCAGGAGGGCGAAGCCTGTGTACACATATCCACCGACCCCGACGGCGTCCACCTCACCGACTCGGACGCCGCAGAAACCGTCATCACCGTCAGCCGCGCAGCCTTCACCGCCCTGCTGAAGTCAATCTGACCCGTCCGCCAGGTCGGCGACCACCGCCGCATGGTCCGACGGCCACACCCCGTCCACCGGCCCGTCCCCCGCGCGCCGGACGTCCAGGACGTGGCCCAGACCCGCAGGACCCGGCGGGCCCACGTGGATGTAGTCGATGCGGGCCGGCGGGGACATGCGGACGTGTGGGTTGGCGGGGTCCCAGGTCGCGGAGGGGGCCGTCGGGTCCGCGTACTCCCAGGCGTCGAGGAAGAGTTGGCCCGGCGCGGCCGGGGCTGTCCGGTAGCCGCCGAAGAGGCGGATCTCGTCGGAGTCGGGCCAGGCGTTGAAGTCGCCGGTGATCACCGGGGGGAAGTCGGTGCCGGAGCGGTGGGCGGCCACGAACTCCGCCAGTGCCGTGACCTGTTGGCAGCGGATCGCGGAGGCGGTCGGGGCCGAGGTGAGGTGGGTGGTGAAGAAGGGGATGTCGTACGACGGTCCGGCCAGCCGGGTGTGGAAGGCGAGGCGGCCGTCGTCCAGCGCGTCGGGGGCCGGCAGCCGCAGGACGGCCCGGTCGACCACCGGCCAGCGGCTCAGTACCGCGTTGCCGACCTCCACCCCCGGGTCGCCTATCCGCCGCTGCCAGCGCTCCGAGGCGGGCGACGCGGCCCACGCCCAGTGCAGGCCGAGTTCACCGGCCAGCCACTCCGCGAGGTTCTCGGAACCCGCCGACCACACCTCCTGGAGCCCGACCACGTCCGGCCGCAACTCCCGCAGCACCGCGAGGATCGCCTTCTGGCGTTCCTGCCACGGGCCGAAGCGCCACCACAGGTTCCAGGTCACCACACGCATCGCCGACACCCCTCATCCGCATGGCCGCCGCACCCTGAGATCATCGAGGCCGCCGGTCAGGATACGGAAGACAAGAGACAGGAGTCTCACCGCCCATGTCCCGCAACGCCGAGCGCAAGTACCGCGCCGCCACGGCCCTTCAGCGCCGCCTCAACCCGATCATGCGCCGACTGCCCCTGCAGACCGTCCTGGAGACCACAGGCCGCGCTTCCGGCCTGCCCCGCCGGACCCCGGTGGGCGGCAAGCGGGTCGGCGGAGCCTTCTGGCTGGTCTCGGAGTTCGGCGAGCGGTCCCAGTACGTCCGCAACATCAAGGCCGACCCACGGGTACGGGTACGCATCCGCGGGCGGTGGCACACCGGGACCGCCCATCTCATGCCGGACGACGACACCGCCGTACGCCTGCGCGGCCTTCCCCTGCTCAACAGCGCGGCTGTGCGGGCGATAGGAGCCGGACAGCTGACGGTACGGGTGGATCTCGACCAGTGACTCCCCGAGCGGCACGGCGGCGGTCCCGCTCAGAGAGTCACCCGCGTCACTTCGCCGGCTTGTAGAAGGCGTACGTCGCCGTGTACGCCACGCTCACCTGGTCCGTGCCGGTGCAGGCGGTGGTCGGTGCCACGCCGCCGGTGGTGTTCAGGCGCTGGATGTAGGAGACGCCCGCGAAGACGCCCGTCCCCCGGGTGGCGGTGGCCTGGAGGAGGAGTTCGGGGATGGTGCCGGTCTTGGGGGAGTTGGCGATCGCCGTGGCGTTCACCGCGCTGCCGTCCACCGTGGAGACCCAGACCGGGCCGCGGGAGTGGAGCGCGACCGTGCGGCCTCTCCTGTCGGAGAGGGTCGCGGCGGGCTCCAGGAGCTTCCAGGCACCGTCGGTGCAGGTGTAGGTCTGCACGCCGCGGGCCGGGTACACGCCGGTCAGCTTGTTGCCGTCGGGCACCTTGAGGGCCGCCGGGGCCTTCACGGGCCTGGGCGCGGGGTCCGAGGGGGTGGCGTGACCGGTGGTCGTGCCCAGCAGGGCGGTCGCGGCGGCGAGGCCCGCGGTGGTCAGGGCAAGTCGCTTGGTGAGCTTCAAGTCTGTTCTCCGGAACGGTTCTTGACTGGCAGTCAGGGCGACAGCAGCGGCGCCGGCGCCCTCCGCTCCGGGACTCTACGGGCCCACCGCGGGGTTACCGGCCAGTTGGCCGAACCCCGGTGACCGGACCCCGCCCCGGGAAGCCGTCTCACCCCGGCCAGACGATCGACTGCACCTCGCTGTAGGCGTGCAGCGCGTACGAGCCGCAGTCCCGACCGACCCCGCTCCTGCGGAAGCCGCCGAACGGCGCCTCCATGTTGCGGGCGACGGTGTTGACCCCGACTCCCCCGGCCCGCAGTTGTCGCGCCACGCGGAAGGCGCGGGCGACGTCCGCCGACCAGACGTAGTCGATCAGGCCGTAGTCGCTGTCGTTGGCGAGGGCGATCCCCTCCTCCTCGTCGCCGAAGGGCGTCACGGTCACGACCGGACCGAAGATCTCCTCACGGACCACGCGCATCTCCGGGCCGCAGTCGGCGAGGAGGGTCGGGGCGACGTAGAAGCCACGTGCCAGGGGCGGCCGTTCACCGCCCACGACGACGGATGCGCCCTCCTTGCGGCCCAGTTCGACGTACGACTCCACCCGCTCCCGGTGTGCCGCCGAGATCACCGGTCCGACCACCGTCCCGGTCTCCCGGGGGTCGCCCAGCTTCAACCTCCCGGCGTAACGGGCGAGTTGATCGACGAACTGCTCGTAGACGCCCCGCTGCACCAGCACCCGCGTCGGTGCCGTGCAGATCTGCCCGCTGTAGAAGGAGAAGGTGGTCCCGATCCCGGCCACCGCCGAGGCGAGATCCGCGTCCTCGAAGACGACCGCCGCCCCCTTCCCGCCCAGCTCCATGAGCTGCCGCTTCATGGACCGCCCGCACACCTCGCCGATGCGCTGTCCGACCGCCGTGGAGCCGGTGAAGCTGACCATGTCGACGTCGGGCGAGTCGACGGCGGCCTCGCCGACCTCCACGCCACGGCCGCTCACCACGTTCACGACCCCGCGCGGCACCCCGGCGGACTCCAGCGCCTCCGCCATGCGGTAGACGGAGAGGGGGTCCTGCGGGGCGGGTTTCACGACGACGGTGTTGCCCATGGCCAGGGCGGGGGCGATCTTCCCTGCCGGGTTCGCCCACGGGTTGTTGTACGAGGTGATGCAGGTGACCACCCCGACGGGCTGCCGGACGGCCAGCGCGCCCATCACCGCGGCCTTCCCCATCGGCCCGGCCTCGTTGACCTGCGGCGGGATCGCCCACTCGGCGGGCTCGACCCGCGCGTACCGCCGGAAGCGGGCGGCGGCCACACCGACCTGCATGCCCCGGGCCACACCGGTGGTCGCGCCGGTCTCGGCCTGGGCCAGTTCGGCGTACGGCACCAGGCGGGAACGGATGATGTCGGAGGCCCGGGCCAGCACGGCGCCCCGCTCCTCCGGCGTCGTGCGCGACCACGGCCCGAAGGCCTCGCGGGCCGCGGCGCAGGCCGCGTGCACCTGATCCCGCGAGGCCTCCGGAGCCCATCCGACGGTCTCCTCGGTGGCCGGGTCGACCACCGCGTAGTGCCCGCCGTCCGGCGCCACCCACTCGCCGCCGACGAACAGCCGCCGCCCGTCCGAGGAACCACCAGAACCACCCGGCGAACTCACCTCGTACTCACCGTCCGCGTGTCCCGCCCCGACCGCAGCACCCGGCCCGGCACGGCCCCGCTCACCACGTCGTCCCGGATCGCCTCGACCCCGTTGACCCACACGGCCCGTACCCCGATCGCCTTGGAGTCCAGCCGCGGACTGTCACCCGGCAGGTCGTGCACCAGGGTGGCCGTGCCCGCGGCGATCCGCTCCGGGTCGAAGAGGACGAGATCCGCATGGAAGCCCTCCTGGATCCGCCCGCGCTCCCGCAGCCCGAACAGCCGGGCCGGGTCGTCGGTGAGCATCTTCACGGCCTGCTCCAACGACGTCAGCTTCCGCCCGCGCAGACAGTCCCCGAGGAAGCGGGTCGTGTACGGCGCCCCGCACATCCGGTCCAGGTGCGCGCCCGCGTCGGACCCGCCGAGCAGGACGTCCTCGTGCTGCCAGGCCTCGGCGCGCATCGCCCAGGACGCCGGGTCGTTGTCGGTGGGCATGGGCCACAGGACCGTACGCAAGGAGTCGGCCGCGCAGATCTCGACCAACGCGTCGAACGGTTCCTGCCCGCGCTCGGCCGCGATGTCCTCCACGACCCGCCCGCTGAGCCCGCGGTTGGTGTCGCTGTAGGTGTCGCCGATGACGTACCGGCCGAAGTTGGTCAGCCGCCGGAAGACGCCGGCCTCCTTGGACTGGGACTGCCGGAGCAGTTCCCGCTGTACGTCCGGATCGCGCAGTCTCTCGATCCGCTCGGGGACGGGCAGCGCGAGCACCGGCCCCCAGCCGGGGATCAGGTTCAGCGCGCAGAAGGTGCCCAGGGACATGTTCATCGGGGTGAGGATCGGCATGGTCAGGGCGACGACCCGGCCGCCCGCCTTCTTCGCCTGCTCACTCGCGAGCAGTTGCCTCGGCACCCGCTCCGGAACGGACGAGTCGATGGTCAGCACGTTCCAGTTCAACGGCCGCCCGGCCGCCGCGCTCATCTCCGTGAACAGTTCGATCTCGGCGTCGCTGAACTGGTCGAGGCACCCGGCGACGATCGCCTCGATCTGGGTCCCCTCGTGCTCCCCGACGGCCCGGGAGAGCGCGAGGAGTTCGCCGGGCAGGGCGTGCCGGGAGGCGACGGGCTTGCCGTCCCCGTCGGAGTGCGTGGACGACTGGGTGGTGGAGAATCCCCAGGCGCCGGCGTCCATGGCCTCGTGGAACAGCCGTAGCATCTGGGCGAGTTGCTCCTCGGACGGCTGCCCTCCGACGGCGTCCGGGCCCATCACGTACCGCCGCAGCGCGCAATGCCCCACCATGAATCCGGCGTTGACGGCGATCCGTCCCTCCAGGGCGTCCAGATACTCCCCGAAGGAACTCCAGCTCCAGGGCGCCCCCTCCTCCAGGGCGACCAGCGACATCCCCTCGACCTTGGACATCATGCGGCGGGTGTAGTCGGCGTCGTCCGGTCGGGCCGGGTTCAGGGGCGCCAGGGTGAAGCCGCAGTTGCCGGCGGCGACGGTGGTGACCCCGTGATTGAGCGAGGGCGTCGCGTACGGATCCCAGAACAGCTGGGCGTCGTAGTGCGTGTGCGGATCGACGAACCCGGGGGCGAGGACGAGCCCGGAGGCGTCTTCGGTGGAGCGGGACGGCTCGGTGCCCGTCCCTATGACGGCGATGCGACCGTCACGAATACCCACGTCGGCGGTGTAGGAGGGCGCACCCGTGCCATCGACGACGGTCGCCCCTTTGATGACGTGATCAAGCATGGACGTTGCCTCCCAATCCGGGCAAGGTGGACCTACTCAGGGGCGCGGGGCTGTATCGATTTGCGGCTCCGCCGCGCGGGCGCGACCAGCCCCCACGGCCCCGCACCCGCCGACGAACGCTCAGGCCCCCTGGCGGAACCGCGTAGTCCGATGCACAGGATCCGTGTCGATCTTCGGAATCACGTGCTCCCCGATGAGCCGAATCGTCTGCAGCGTCTCCTCCTTCGGCACCCCCACCGGCAGTCCGAAGCTCAGCTGGTCCGCCCCGGCCTGCTCCCACCGCTTGCACTGCCGGACCACTTCGTCCGGGTCGCCGCAGATCAGCAGCTCCTCCTCGATGAGCAGCTCGACGAACTCCGCGGTGTACTCGGGCAGGGTCTCGGGCCACACGGGGAACCCCTCGGGCCGCGGGAACGTGTCGTGGTACCGGAAGACCAGCGAGGGCAGGTAGTGCAGCTCCCCGCGCACGGCGATGTCGATCGCCTCGGCGTGCGTCGGCGCGCAGATCGCCGTGGTCGTCACCATCACGTTGTCGTTGACGAAGTCCCCGATCGGCTCGGCGTCGACCACCGCCGTCTTGTACTGCTCCAGGACCCACTCCATGTCGGAGACCTTCTGCACGCTGAAGCCCAGCACCCCGAGCCCCTTGCGGGCGGCCATCGCGTACGACGGCGGCGACCCGGCGGCGTACCACATCGCGGGGTGCGACTTCCCGTACGGCTTCGGCAGCACCTTCCGCGGCGGGAGCTGCCAGTGCTTGCCCTGGAAGCCTACGTACTCGTCCTGGAGCCACATCTTGGGGAACTCGGCGATGGTCTCTTCCCAGATCTCCTTGGTGTAGTTCATGTCGGTCACCCCGGGGATGAACCCGAGGATCTCGTGCGACCCGGCCCCGCGCCCGCTCCCGAACTCGAAGCGGTTCTCGGTGAGATGGTCGAGCATGGCCACCTTCTCGGCCACCTTCACGGGGTGGTTGACCTGGGCGAGCGGATTGAAGATGCCCGACCCCAGGTGGATCCGCTCGGTGGCGTGCGCGAGGTAGCCGAGGAAGACGTCGTTGGCGGAGAGGTGCGAGTACTCCTCCAGGAAGTGGTGCTCGGACGCCCAGGCGTACTTGAAGCCGGACCGGTCCGCCTGGATGACGTACTCGGTCTCCTCCATCAGCGCCTTGTGCTCGGCCAGCGGGTCGGTCTCGGCGCGCTTGCCCACGTATCCCTGTACAAAGAGCCCGAATTCCAAGGCGGGTCACCATCCCCGGTCCGAATATTTCTGACGGATCGTCAGTTTCGATGTGACTGTGGCACCACCGGCATGGAGGGTCAATAGCTGACGGTCAGTCAGATGACACTGACTCCCGCCAGCCAGCCGCCGTCGATCACGAACGGCTGCCCGGTGATGTACGAGGAGTCGGCGGAGGTCAGGAACAGCGCGAGCGCCGCCACCTCCTCCGGCCGCCCGATCCGGCCGAGCGGCACGATCTTGCGGTAGAACCGGTCGAGCCCCCGGGATGCCTCCGCCCCGTCCGCCGACGGGTCCAGGACGGCCGGGTTGGACATCGCGGTGTCGACGGCGCCGGGGCACATGGCGTTCACCCGGATACCGCGCGGTGCCAGCTCCAGTGCGGCGACCCGGGTGAGCCCGAGGATCGCGTGCTTGGAGGCCGCGTAGGCGCCCACGCCCGCCATCCCGGTCACGCCGGTATAGGAAGCGGTGTTCACGATCGTGCCCCCGTCGGCCAGGACCGGCCCCACGGTCCTGATGCCGAGGAAGCAGCCGACCTGGTTGACGTTCACGATCTGCATGAACTCGTCGAGAGGCGTGTCGAGAAGGGCGTTGAAGCGCAGGATGCCGGCGTTGTTGACCAGCCCGTCGACTCGCCCGTACTCCTCGACGACGGCCTCCGTGGCCCGCCGCCAGTCGGCCTCCTGGCTCACATCCAGGTGGACGTACAGCGCCCCGATCTCCTCGGCGAGCGCCTTCCCCTGCTCGTCCAGCACATCCCCTACGACGACCTCGGCGCCCTCCGCCCGGAACAGCCGGGCCTCCTGCTCCCCCTGCCCGCGCGCCGCGCCGGTGACGAGGACGACACGTCCGTCCAGCTTGCCCATGCGGTGACTCCTCAGAGGTGGGGGGCGGTGTCGGCGCCGAACGCCGAGATCTGGTCGATGAGTTCCTTGCGGTCACGGCTGCGGAAGCGCACCTGGATCTGGTCCACGCCCATGGCGCGGTAGGCGCGCAGGGACTCGGCGAGTGCGTCCGGCGCCCCGCTGAGCGTGCGGCGGCCGACGTCCCACGTGGGCGTGCCGAGGTACAGCGGCCCGGCGATGGCCCCTACGGTGAACGGCCCTTCGACGCCCGCCTCCGCCCGCAGCCGCCGTATCCGCTCGATCTGCGCGGGGAGCCGGTCCCGGGGATCGCCCTGGGGCAGCCACCCGTCACCCTTGAGGGCTGCACGGCGTACGGCGGCCGGGGAGGACCCGCCGACCCACACCGGGACGCGGGCCTGGGTGGGCCGGGGACGCTGGCCGAGATCGGCGAAGTCGTAGAGCTTGCCGTGGTGTTCGGGGAACTCGTCGGGGCCGAGGGCCTTGCGCAGGGCGTCGACCGACTCGTCGAGGACGGCCCCGCGCCCGGCGAAGTCGACCCCGAGCGCCTCGAACTCCTCCTGGACGTGTCCCGCGCCGACCCCGAGGATCAGCCGTCCGCCGCTGAGATGGTCGAGGGTGGCGTACTGCTTGGCGGTGAGGAGCGGATGCCGCAGCCCCACGACGGCCACATGGCTGAGCAGCCGCACCCGTTCGGTCACGCCCGCCAGGTAGGCGAGGGTGGCGACCGGGTCGTACCAGACCGTGCTCATCGCGGGGGCGAGGCGGCGCGGGATCGCCACGTGGTCGCAGACGGCGATGTACGCGAACCCGGCGCGGTCGGCGGCCCGGGCGATCTCGACGAGATCCTCAGGGCCGGCGCCGGCTTCCCAGGGCTCGGCGTAGATCGTGCTCTGGGACTGGACGGGGAGCTGGATGCCGTACTTCATGCCCCGCTCCACAGCCCCTCGGGAGTGAGACCGAGCAGCTCGATGGCGTTGCCCCGCACGATCCGCTCGACCACCTCGGCGTCCAGGTGCCCCATCTGCGCCTCGCCGACCTCGCGGGACTTCGGCCAGGTGGAGTCGGAGTGGGGGTAGTCGGTCTCGTAGAGGACGTTGCCCACACCGATGGCGTCGATGTTCCTCAGGCCGAAGGCGTCGTCGAAGAAGCAGCCGTAGACATGCTCGGTGAAGAGTTCGGACGGCGGGCGGTGGACCTTGTCGGCGACGCCGCCCCAGCCGCGGTTCTCCTCCCAGACGACGTCGGCGCGTTCGAGGATGTACGGGATCCAGCCGATCTGGCCTTCCGCGTACATGACCTTGAGGTTCGGGAAGCGCTCGAACTTGCCGCTCATCAGCCAGTCGACCATCGAGAAGCAGCAGTTGGCGAAGGTGATCGTGGAGCCGACGGCGGGCGGGGCGTCGGCGGAGGTGGAGGGCATGCGGCTGCTGGAGCCGATGTGCATCGCGATGACGGTGCCGGTCTCGTCGCAGGCGGCGAGGAAGGGGTCCCAGTCGTCTGAGTGGACGGAGGGCAGGCCCAGGTGCGGGGGTATCTCGGAGAAGGCGACGGCGCGGACGCCCCGGGCGGCGTTGCGGCGGACCTCCGCGGCGGCCAGCTCGGCGTCCCAGAGCGGGATCAGGGTGAGCGGGATGAGTCGGCCCTGCGCCTGGGGGCCGCACCACTCCTCCACCATCCAGTCGTTGTACGCCTGCACGCACAGCAGGCCCAGTTCGTGGTCCTTGGCCTCGGTGAAGGTCTGGCCGCAGAAGCGCGGGAAGGTCGGGAAGCAGAGGGCGGACTGGACGTGGTTGACGTCCATGTCGGCGAGGCGCTGCGGGACGTCGTAGGAGCCGGGGCGCATCTGTTCGTAGGTGATGACCTCCAGCTTGATCTCGTCCCTGCTGTAGCCGACCGCGGTGTCGAGGCGGGTGAGGGGACGCTGGAGTCCCTCGTACAGCCACCAGTCGCCGAGGGGGCCGTCCTCGCCGGGGGCACCCATCACGGGCTTGAAGCGGCCGCCGAGGAAGCTGATCTCCTTCAGCGGGGCGCGGACTATGCGGGGGCCGGTGTCGAGGTACTTCTTCGGGAGCCGGTTCTGCCAGACGTCGGAGGGCTCCACCGTGTGGTCGTCGACGGAGATGATCTTCGGAAGTGCCGTCGTGGTCTCCATGGCGCCCACGGTAGCGCCGATCTGACGGTCCGTCAGCTGTGCCGTCAGCGGTTGTGCGGGGCGCTGGGCCGGGGTTGGGTGCGGCCACCTCCGGCAGGGGGACGGATAGGTGTCACCCGTCACTTGTGCGCGTGCCCGCACGGAACCGTCCGGCCCGCTCCCGGTGTCGTCTCGGGAGGTGGGTGCCGACGGGGGCGTCGCGGGCGTTCCTGTGCGGAAGTGTGCGAAGAGCGGGTGAGGGCCTTGTGACATCCCGCGCGTCCTCCTGTGATCAGGCTCTCCACAGCTGACGCATCCGCCATGGACAAGGCAGACTGACGGGGTTGTAAACAGGCCCTAGGGGGACGGCGATGGACGGTGTACCGCGGGTGCCGGAGCAAAGGCGTCCCGGCTCCTCGGCGGGGGCCGGGCAGGACACGGGTGCCGCGGGGGAACCCGCGCCGCTGTGCTTCTCCGTGCTGGGCCCGGTGCGCGCCCGGCGCGGTGAGGAACTGCTGAACACCGGCTCCCCCCAGCAACGCGCCCTGCTCGCCGCCCTGTTGCTGCGCGACGGCCGTACCGCGACCGCCGCCGAGCTGATCGACGCCCTGTGGGGCGAGGAGCCCCCGTCGCAGGCGCTGGCCGCCGTACGCACGTACGCCTCCCGGCTCCGCAAGATCCTCGACCCCGGCATCCTGGTCAGCGAGTCCGGCGGTTACGCGATCCGCGGGCTCGGCGAGGACGCGCTGGACCTCGCCGCCGCCCAGGAACTGGCCACCGAGGCGGAGAAGGCCCGGAGCGCCGGGGACCTGTGTCACGCGCGGGACGCCCTCGCCCGGGCCCTGGCGCTGTGGGACGGCGAGGTGCTGGCGGGCGTGCCGGGGCCGTACGCCGAGGCACAGCGCGTACGGCTGGAGGAGTGGCGGCTGCAACTCCTCGAATCCCGCCTGGACATGGACCTGGAGCAGGGCTGCCACGCGGAGGCGGTCTCCGAACTCACCGCCCTCACCGCCGAGCACCCCCTGCGTGAGCGGCTCAGGGAACTCCTCATGCTCGCCCTGTACCGCAGCGGTCGCCAGGCGGAGGCCCTCGCGGTCTACGCCGACACCCGCCGCCTGCTCGCCGACGAACTCGGCGTCGACCCCCGCCCCGGCCTGCGCGAGCTCCAGCAGCGCATCCTCCAGGCCGACCCCGGCCTCGCGGAACCCTCCTCCCCGCAGCCCGAACCGGTCGCCACCCCCGTCCGCCCCGCCCAACTCCCGGCGACCGTACCGGACTTCACCGGCCGCGCAGCCTTCGTCAAGGAACTCAGCGAGGTGCTCGCCTCCGGCTCCGAGGGCCGGGTGATGGCGGTCTCCGCGCTGGCCGGCATCGGCGGCGTCGGCAAGACCACGCTGGCCGTGCACGTGGCCCACCAGTCCCGCTCCGCCTTCCCCGACGGGCAGCTCTACGTGGACCTCCAGGGCGCCGGCGCGCGGGCCGCAGACCCCGAGACGGTCCTCGGTGCCTTCCTCAGAGCCCTCGGCACCGCCGACTCGGCGATCCCCGACTCCCTGGAGGAACGGGCCGCCCTGTACCGCTCGGTCCTGGACGGCCGCCGGATCCTCGTCCTGCTCGACAACGCGCGCGACGCGGCCCAGATACGGCCCCTGCTACCGGGCACGGAGGGCTGCGCGGCCCTCGTGACCTCCCGGGTGCGGATGGTCGACCTCGCCGGAGCCCACCTGGTCGACCTGGACGTCATGTCCCCCGACGAGGCACTCCAGCTCTTCACGAAGATCGTCGGCGAGGAGCGGGTCGCCTCCGAGCGCAAGGCCGCCCTCGACGTGGTCGCCGCCTGCGGCTTCCTCCCGCTCGCCATCCGCATCGCCGCCTCCCGCCTGGCGGCCCGCCGCACCTGGACGGTCTCCGTGCTCGCGGCGAAGCTCGCCGACGAACGCCGCCGCCTGGACGAACTCCAGGCAGGCGACCTCGCGGTGAAGGCGACCTTCGAACTCGGCTACGGCCAGCTGGAGCCCGCTCAGGCCCGCGCCTTCCGGCTGCTGGGCCTCGCCGACGGCCCGGACATCTCGCTGGCCGCGGCCGCCGCCGTACTGGACCTTCCCGCCGAGGACACCGAGGACCTCCTGGAGGCCCTCGTCGACACCTCACTGCTGGAGTCGGCGGCGCCCGGCCGCTACCGGTTCCACGATCTCGTACGGCTCTACGCGCGTGCGTGCGCCGAACGCGACGAGTGGCCACCCAGCGAGCGTGCGGCCGCCCTGTCCCGGCTCCTCGACTTCTACCTGGCCACCGTCGCGGGCGTGTACCTGATCGAACGGCCCGGGGACCGGCTGGTGGACCACCTGGCCACCCCCGAGTACCCGGGGCTGACCTTCGCCGACCGGCACGCGGCACAGGACTGGCTGTACGCCGAGGC
This sequence comes from Streptomyces sp. NPDC005483, assembly GCF_040606035.1. NCBI lineage: Bacteria > Bacillati > Actinomycetota > Actinomycetes > Kitasatosporales > Streptomycetaceae > Streptomyces > Streptomyces sp. NPDC005483. The sequence continues at coordinate 34,298 of NZ_JBEXEA010000041.1, read as the reverse complement.
GGTGTCGCTGCTCGCCTGCGTGCGCCAGTCCGCGGGCTCCGGATTCCTGCGGCGCGCGGTCGACCTCCTGTGGGCCGCCGTGGACCTGGCGGAGTCCGGCACCAACTCCAAGGCGTACGAAGGCGTCGCCTCGGCCCTGCGGGAGGCCGCGCGCGAGGCCCGTGACCCGGGTGCGGAGGCGCGGGCGCTGATCACGCTGGCCTACGCCCACAGCGTCACCGGCCGCTTCGACCTGGCCGACGAGGAGGCCGCCCGCGCCCACGAACTGACCGTCGCCTCCAGTGATCCGCTGGCGGGCAGCTGGGCGAACAACATCCTCGGGGTGATCGCGGTCTACCAGAGCCGCAACGACGACGGCGAGGCCCACCTCACCCGCGCCATCGAGGGCTTCCGCGCCTGCGACGACCCCACCGGCGAGGCGAGCGCCCTGTGCAACCTCTCCCGCATCCACCTGGCGGGCGGCCGCACCGAGAGCGCGGTCTCGCTGGCCCGGCAGGGCATGGAGATGTACGACGCCATGGGCCACGCCCTCAAGGGCGCCAACGCCCGGTACGCGCTGGGCCTCGCCCTCACCCAGCACGGCAGGCTGCCCGAGGCGACCGCGCGTCTCCAGGAGGCCCTGACGGTGTTCCAGGACAGCCGTCAGCGCCTGTGGGAGGGCATGTCCATGTTCCGCCTGGCGGAGGCCGACCTGGCCGCCCTGCGACCGGCGCAGGCCGCCTCGAACGCCGAGACGGCCCTGACCGTGCTGCGCGGCATCGGCGGCGACTGGCGCCGGGCCAACGTCCTCGTGGTCCTCGGTCACGCCCTGAGCGGCATCGGCCAGCCCGGCCGGTCCCAGGTCTGCTGGCGGGAGGCCCTGGATCTCTTCGAGGCCCTGGAAGCCCCGGAGGCGGACTCGGTACGGGCCCTGCTCGCACCGCTCGCCCTCGCCTAGGAGCGCCTTCCCGGGGGCCGGGAGCGGGAGGGCGCCGGAGGCCCGGGAGCGGACGTTCATCGTTCGTTTATCGGCGACCGGCACTCTCGTCCTGTCGTTCCGTCGCGTCGGGGGGCAGGCGGGTCGACCTGGACCGTTGCACTACGGTGAGCGGTCGCACAGCCGGCCCGGCGACCCTCGGGGGAGTCGCCGGGCCGGGCAACAGATCAGCATCCAACTGTCAGGGGAGGCAGTCCCATGAGCGACAAGAACACCACCGACAACATCCACGCCACCGACGTCGAGGACGAGGCGCCGGTGAGCACGGACAACATCCACGCGACGAGCGAGCCGCTCAAGGCCACGGCGCTCAAGGCGGACGAGGGCACGGCCGAGGCCGGCACGGACAACATCCACGCCACGGACGAGCCCGTCTGATCGGACTTCCTTCCCGCACGGGGATCGGCCGCGGCGGCGCGGAGGGGGAGCCGTCGCGGCCGAGGCGTGTCCGGGGGGGCGGCCGTTCAGGCCGGTCCCCGGCGCAGTTCGCCCTTGACCACCTTCCCGCTCGCGTTGCGGGGCAGCCGTGCCACGAACTCCACCGTCCTGGGCACCTTGTAGTTGGCCATCTCCCGGCGGGCCCAGGCGATCAGGTCGTCGGCGGTCAGGACCGCGTCCGGGCGGCGGACCACGTACGCCTTGCCGACCTCACCGAGGCGGGCGTCCGGGACGCCGACGACGGCCACGTCGGCCACCGCCGGGTGCAGGCCGAGGAGTTGCTCGATCTCCGCCGGGTACGCGTTGAAGCCGCCGACGATGAACATGTCCTTCAGCCGGTCGGTGATCCGCAGGTTGCCCGCCGCGTCCAGGACGCCGATGTCGCCGGTGCGCAGCCAGCCGTCCTCGGTCACCGCCTCCGCGGTGGCCGCCTCGTCCTGGTAGTAGCCGCGCATCACGTTGAAGCCGCGGACCAGGACCTCGCCGGGCTCCCCGTCCGGCGCCTCGACCCGCACCTCCGTCCCGGGGATGGCCCGCCCGGACGTCGACGCGATCACCGGCAGCGGGTCGCCCCGCCGGCACATCGTGACGATGCCGCTCGCCTCCGAGAGGCCGTACGCGGTCAGGACGGTCTCCACGCCCAGCTCGCCGTGCAGTTGCTCGACCAGTCTGAGCGGCACCACCGCCGCGCCCGTGACCACCAGGCGCAGCGCGGACAGGTCGTGGGAGGGGCGCGCCGGGTGGTCCAGGAGCGACTGGTGGAGGGTGGGCGGGCCGGGCAGCACCGAGACCCGTTCCGCCGCGATGTTGGCCAGCACGGTGTCCACGTCGAACACCGGCTGCGGGATCATCGTCGCGCCGCGCATCAGACAGGCGATCACCCCGGCCTTGTAACCGAAGGTGTGGAAGAAGGGGTTGACGATGAGGTAGCGGTCGCCGTGCCGCAGTCCGGCCAGCTCGCACCAGACGTCGTACGCCCGCAGTGTCTGCTCGTGGGTGATCACCGCGCCCTTGGGGCGGCCGGTGGTCCCGGACGTGAAGACGATGTCCGAGGGCCGGTCGGGGGCCACGGCGGCGGCCCGCGCCCGCACCTCCGCCTCCCCCACCGCGTCCCCGCTCGCCAGGAAGTCCTTCCACGTGCGGTAGTCGGCGGGGGCGTCGTCCGAGAGCACCACCACCTGCTCCAGGTCCGGCAGCCCCGGCCCCTCCGCGACCGCCCGGCGCAGGGAGGCCACGTACGAGGTGCCCAGGAAGGTGCCGGTGACGAACAGCAGCCGAGTGCCGCTCCTGCGCAGCACGTCCGCGGCCTCGGTGCCCTTGAAGCGGGTGTTGAGGGGGACCAGGACCGCCCCGGCCGACACCGCGCCGAGCGCCGAGACCATCCAGTCCAGGGAGTTGGGGGCCCAGACGGCCACCCGGTCGCCCGGCCGCACGCCGTTCGCGACGCACGCGGCCGCCGCCCGTTCCACGCGGGCCCCCAACTCGCCGTACGTGATGCGGTTCCGGCCCTCGACGACCGCCTCCGTGGCGGCGTACCGCCGCGCGGCCCAGCCGACCAGCTCCGGGATGCTCCGCCACTCCACATCGGCCTCCCCGAAAAGCGGAAACGCGTTAGCTGACTACCCGTCAGATTAGCTGTAGCCTGACGGGCTGTCAGCAGGCCTCACAGTGTGCGGAGGTGCGTGCAGCGTGACCCTCAAGGACGCCACGGCGATCGTCGGCATCGGACGGACCCCGTTCGCCAGACGCCTCGCCGAGGACGAGAGAACCCTGGCCTGCCGGGCCGTGCTCGCCGCCCTCGACGACGCCGGGATCGACCCGGGCGAGGTCGACGCCCTGGCCTCGTACACCATGGAGGAGACGGACGAGGTCGAGCTGGCGAAGGCCGTCGGCTTCGGCGACCTCACCTTCTTCAGCAAGGTCGGTTACGGCGGCGGTGGTTCGTGCGCGACGGTCGCCCACCTCGCGGCGGCGATAGCGAGCGGCCAGGCCACGGTCGGGGTCGCCTGGCGGTCCCGCAAGCGCGGCTCGGGCCCCCGCCCCTGGACCAACACCACCGTCCAACTCCCCACCCCGGCCCAGTGGACGAGACCCTTCGGCCTGCTCCGCCCCGCCGACGAGATCGCCATGCTCACCCGCCGCTACATGCACGAGTACGGCGTAACCCGCGACCACCTCTTCAACGTCGCCCTCGCCTGCCGCAACCGCGCCAACCAGAACCCGGCCGCGATCATGTACGACCGCCCGCTGACCCGCGAGATGTACATGACCTCCCGCTGGATCAGCGAGCCCCTGTGCCTCTTCGACAACTGCCTGGAGACCGACGGGGCGTTGGCGTGCGTCCTGGTCAGCAGGGAGCGCGCCCGGGACTGCCCGAACACCCCCGTCTACGTCCACTCCGCCGCCCAGAGCCTGCCCGCCCAGCACCACGGCATGGTCAACTACTGGAACGACGACCCGCTCACCGGACCCGCCTGGACCGCCGCCCGGCACCTGTGGAAACACGCCGACTTCACCCCGCAGGACGTCGACGTGGCCCAGATCTACGACGCGTTCACCGCCCTCGTGCCGCTCTCCCTGGAGGGCTACGGCTTCTGCGGACGCGGTGAGGGCGGCGCCTTCACGGAGGGCGGCGCCCTGGAGACCGGCGGACGGCTGCCGATCAACACCGGGGGCGGGGGGCTCTCCGAGGCCTACGTGCACGGCTTCAACCTCATCGACGAGGGTGTCCGGCAGCTGCGCGGGACCAGCACCGCCCAGGTCCCGGACGCCGCGACCTGCCTCGTCACCGCCGGCGAGGGCGTCCCCACCTCCGCCCTGCTGCTGACCAACCGGACCAACGGGAGCTGACATGCTCGAACCGGTGAAGGACGCCACGGGCGCCCCCTTCTGGCAGTACGCCGCCCGGGGCGAACTGCGCGTCCAGGCCTGCGCCGACTGCGGCGAACTCCGTTTCCCGCCCCGGCCCTGCTGCCCGCACTGCCGGTCCTTCGGGACCGAGTGGCGGCCGGTCTCCGGGCACGGCCGGATCTGGTCCTACGTCGTCCCGCACCCACCCCTCCTCCCCGACTACGCGGCGCAGGCGCCGTACAACGTGATCGTGGTCGAACTGGAGGAGGCACCTCGGGTACGGCTGGTCGGAAACCTGGTCAGCGCGGCGGGGGCGCCGCTCAACTCCCTTGACCCGCACCGGATCCGGATCGGCGCCCGGGTGCACGTGGTGTTCTCCGACGGGCTTCCGCAGTGGGTGCTGTCGTGACCGGCCTGCGGGTCACCGCCGACAAGGACACCGGGGTCGCCGTCGTCACCCTCGACCGGCCGCACCGGCTGAACGCCATCGACCTGGAGACGCGGGACGCACTCGTCGCCTGCTGGGGGGAGTTGCGGTGCGACGACTCCGTACGGGCCGTGGTCCTCACCGGCGCCGGGGAGCGGGCGTTCTGCACCGGCCTCGATCGGGACGCCGAGGTTCCGCAGCCGAACTCCCCCTACATGGCGGACGATCCGCTCCTGCGGGCCGGCCCCAAATCCAACGACCTGTGGAAACCGGTCATCGCCGCAGTGAACGGGATGGCCTGCGGGGGCGCCTTCTACCTCCTCGGCGAGAGCGACTTCCTCGTCGCCGACCCCGGCGCCACCTTCTTCGACCCGCACACCACCTACGGCATGGTCAGCGCCTACGAGTCGGTGCTCATGGCGCAGGTCATGCCGCACGGGGAGGCCGCCCGGACGGCGCTGATGGGGACGGCGGAGCGGCTCTCCGCCGAGCGCGCCCACGCCATCGGCCTGGTCACCGAAATCACCGCACCGGGCGGGGCGTCGGCGGCCGCGACCGCCGCCGCCGAGATCATCGCCGGGTATCCGCCGGAAGGGGTGCAGGGCACCGTCCGCGCGCTCTGGGCGGCCAAGGAGGCGGCCGTGCAGCGGGGGTTCGCACAGGCGCCGCACCTGGTCGCGCTCGGCAACCTCCCCCCGGAGCGGCAGGCGGAACTGTTCCGTTCGCGACAGCCCGGGTTCCGGTTGCGTTAGCAATTTCGGTGTCCTATACAGGCGTATGCTCGCCTCATGGTTGAACATCGCATGGTCGACGTGAACGGCATCCGGCTGCACATCGCGGAGGAGGGCGAGGGGCCGCTCGTCGTGCTGCTGCACGGTTTCCCGGAGTCCTGGCACTCCTGGCGCCACCAGTTCGGCCCGCTGGCCGCCGCCGGGTTCCGGGTGGTCGCGCCCGACCAGCGCGGATACGGCACCAGCGACCACCCCGACGACGTGTCGGCGTACAGCATCTTCCATCTGGTCGGGGATGTCGTCGGTCTCGTCCACGCGCTGGGCGAGGAGACGGCGTTCGTCGTCGGGCACGACTGGGGGGCGCCGGTCGCGTGGCACACCGCGCTGTTCCGGCCGGACGTGGTGCGCGGGGTGGCCGGGCTGAGCGTGCCGCCGCCGTTCCGGGGTGAGCGGCCGCCGCTCACGACCATGCGGGAGCGGTTCGGCGGGCACTTCTACTGGAACTACTTCCAACAGCCCGGGATGGCCGACGCCGAGTTCGGCGCCGACCCCCGATCGGCCCTGCGCAGGCTGCTGGTCGGAGCCTCGGGCGACGGCGAAGGCGGCGGGCGTTACGAGCAGGCCCTGGTGACCGACCTGGACCGCGGCTGGCTCGCGGACATGCCGGACCCAGAGGAGCTCCCTGACTGGCTCACCGAGGCCGACCTCGACGAGCTCACCGAGAGCTACGCCAAGGGCTTCACCGGTGCCCTCAACTGGTACCGCAACCTGGACCGCAACTGGGAGCTGACCGCGCCCTGGCACGACGCGAGGGCCACCCCGCCCGCGCTCTACCTGTACGGCGACCGCGATCTGGTCCCGGCCTTCCCCGGCACCCCGGAACTGATCGAGCGCCTGCCGGAGTTGATGCCGAACCTGGTCCGCGACCCGGTCCTGCTGCCGGGCTGCGGCCACTGGACCCAGCAGGAGCGGCCCGGCGAGGTGAACGCGGCGCTGGTGGAGTTCCTTACGGAGCTGCGGGGCTGACGGTCAGTTCACCAGGTCGGCTGCCGGTTCGACCCAGCAGTGGTCGAGCTTCGCCAGAACGGCCTGGCCGGTCGGCACCTTGATCTTCGACGTGCCTCTGCCGGACACCGAGACCTGCTTGTCCCCGGAGTTCAGCGTCCGGCCTGCGGCGTCGGTGAAGGAGAACGCGACCTCGAAGGTGCCCCGGCGGCTGTTCGGGTTGCTGACCTCGATCGTCGTGTACGGGGTCGCCTTCGTCGCGCAGCTCACCACCGTCGCCGTGCCGTCCTGGAGCGTCGAGGCGCGGCGGGTGCCGGTGGTGCGGGCCGGCGTGTAGCTGTCGTGGTCCTGGCTGGAGCTGCTGCACCCCCCGCCGCCGTCACTGTCCCGGTGACTGCTCTTGTGCCGCCCGCCGCTCTTGTGACCGCTGGAGAACCCCGTCAGCGCGAGGACCACCGTCGCCGTGACCGCCGTAAACCTGAGAACACGCCCCCGTGAATGCATGTGATCACTCTAATGGGCGCCACCGACATCCCGCTCAGGTCGCCCTGGCCGTCCCCGTCCCCTTCTCCGCGTCCAGGGCGTACACGCAGCGGTCCTTGCTGCACGCGTACACGACCCCGTCCCTGACCACCGGCGAGCCGGTGATCTCCCCGCCGGTCGCGAGCTTCCAGCGCAGGCGGCCGTCGTCGGCCTTCAGGGTGTAGAGCAGATGGTCCGTGGACCCGAAGTGGATACGGCCCTCGGCGACCGCGGGGGCTCCGACGATGTCCCCGCCGGCCTGGAACCGCCACTTCGGCGTACCGGTGACCGCGTCCAGCGTGTACAGGCCCTTGCCGCTGCCCACGTGGACATGGCCCGCGGCCACCAGCACCGGCTCGACCGATGCCCGGGCCTCGGTGGCGATGCGCCAGCGGTCGCGGCCGTCGGTCGCGTCGAGGGCGTAGACCGTGCCGAGGTAGTCGGCGAGGTACACCCCGCCGCCCGTCACCGCGGCCCCCGGCACGAAGGTCGGCGCGCACAGGAAGACCGCCGGGGCCTCGAAGTGCCAGCGCACCCGTCCGCTCGCCACGTCGAGGGCCATGACCCGCGTCCCGGCCGAGATGTACACGAACCCGTCGTGGGCCTGCGCCACCCGGACCGGCACCCCGCCGCAGGAGGCCGCGTCGCCGATGGGGAAGGCCCAGCGCTCCTTGCCGGTGCGGGCGTCCAGGGCGCGCAGGCGGCCCTCCTGCCAGACGTAGACCGTGCCCTCGTGGAGCGCGGGTCCGGCCTCGGGGGACTCGAAGTCGGTCTGGCAGCCGGCGATCTCCCAGAGCTTCTGCCCGCCCGAGGCGTCCCACGCCTGGACGCCACCACCGCGCGTGCCGGTGACGACCGTGCCGTGCTCGGCCTTCAGGGAGTACACCCAGGCGTCGGTGCCGAGCCGCCACTGGTCGGCGCCCTCGCGAGCGTCGAGGGCGAAGAGGGTGGGGCCGTCGGAGGCGTGGATACGGCCGTCCGCGACCGCCATCGACCAGGCCACGTCCCGCGTCTTGAAGCGGCGGCGGCCGGTGCCGACGTCCAGGGCGTGCACCTCGAAGGAGGTGACGTAGACGAGGTCCCCGGCGACGGCCGGGGTGCCCCACACGTCGTTCGACATGCGGAACCGCCAGGGCCGCCAGCCGGCCGCGGTCTCCGGCGGCGCGGGCGGGGGCGCCGGTACGGCCGGGCCCACGGCGGCGTCGGTGCCGTTGACGCCGGGACGCGGCCGCGACCAGGAGGCGACCAGGCCGGCCTCCGGCGGGGGCGCCTTCACGGCGGCGGCCCGGGCGTCGGCGACGCGCGGTCCGGGCCCGATGGGCACCTGGGCGCCGGCCAGGCGCACCGGGCCGGTGTCGGGGGCGCCCACGGGGACGGGCGCGGGCTGTGGCGGGTCGTAGGCGGGCGGCGGCGGTACGGCGGCGGGGCGGCCGCCTCCGCTGCGGGCACCGCCGGTCTGGGTGGGTGCGGGGCGCCCGCCGCGCCGCGTCTCGATCATGGCGACGGCCTTCTCGGGCAGCCACGCCGACGCCGTACCGCTGTCGTCCGAGCCGGAGCCGTAGAGGTGGGGCGCCAGCTGGGCCTGGAGGTCGGCCGGGTTGGGGCGGGCCGTGGCGTCCATCTGCATGCAGGACTCGATGAGCGGACGCAGCTCGTCCGGGAGGCCTTCGAGGTCGGGTCCCTCGCGCAGCAGCATGAAGACCGTCTCGACCGGATTGGCGCCGTGGAAGGGCGGGTGGCCGGTGGCGGCGAAGACCAGCATGGAGCCGAGCGAGAAGACGTCGCTGGCGCCGGTGACGCTGCGGGAGTCCTTGGCCTGCTCGGGGGACATGTAGGCGGGGGTGCCGACGGCGACGTTCGTCATCGTCAAACGGGTGTTCGAGACGCCGGACGCGATACCGAAGTCGATCACCCGGGGGCCGTCCTCGACCACCAGGACGTTGGAGGGCTTGAGGTCACGGTGGACCAGCCCTGCGCCGTGGATGGACTGCAGGGCCTCGGCGACGCCTGCCGCGAACCAGCGCACCGCCTGGGCCGGGAGCGGCCCGCACTCGTTCACTATCTCTTCGAGGGAGGGCGCGGGGACGTACGCGGTGGCCAGCCACGGCACGGCCGCACGCGGGTCCGCGTCGACCACGGCCGCCGTGTAGAAGCCGGAGACCGCCCGGGCCGCCTCCACCTCGCGGGTGAAGCGGACGCGGAAGAGCTGGTCCTCGGCGAGCTCCGTACGGACCGTCTTGATCGCCACGCGCCGGCCCGACGCCGAACGCGCGAGATAGACCAGCCCCATGCCGCCGGCACCGAGCCGTCCCAGCACCTCGAACGGCCCGATCCTGCGCGGATCGTGCTGCGTCAGCTGATCCACCACTCTGCCTGCCACCTCCCCGTACAAGCCGCGCCACCCACATATGTACGCGACCCCGTGCAGCGTCTCACCACCGCACCGCCATGGCGGCACGCAACCCTGATTCTTCCTGGCCGGAGGCCTGGTGGCGAACCCGGGGTCAAATGGGGTGTCTCGCCTCAAAGCGGAATCTTCTACCGCTCCGATCGCTCCGACCGCTCCAGAATGGCGAACGACGCCCCCTGATTGTCGGTGACGACGGCCACTTTTCCGTACGACGTCTCGAATGGCGGCGCCTGGACCCGCCCACCGAGCCGGCTGACCGTCCCGAGCACGCTCTCGCAGTCCTCGACGGCGAAGTGCACGAGGAAGTGGGGCGGCATCTCGGCGGGGAAGACGTCCGAGACGGGGGCTCGGCCGAAGTCGGGGTGCGCCTCGGGCCCGAAGAGGGCGTCGTGGAAGAGCCCGCCGTAGAAGGTGTTGGCGGCCTCGGTGTCACGCGCGTACAGCTCGGCCCAGGCGAAGGTGCCGGGCTCGTGCCGGACACCGAAGCCGGGGTGGCGGCCCGGCTCCCAGAGACCGAAGACCGCCCCCTCCGGGTCGGTGACCAGCGCGGACACACCCAGGTCCGCCACCGGAACGGGCGCGGTGACGACCTGTCCGCCGGCCGCCCAGATCCGGTCGGCGAGGTTCTCGATGTCCGGGGTGGCGAAGTAGACCGTCCACACGGTGGGCATCCGGCCGTCCGTCTTGTGGGCGAGGGCGGCGACGGGGCGGCCCTTGTGGTGGGCCCACACCGAACCCTCGTCGGCGTCCTCGAAGGTCCACCCGAAGAGCTCACCGTAGAACCGCCGTCCGGCGGCCACGTCGGGCAGCTGCGCGTCCACCCAGCAGGGGACGCCCTCGCCGTATCCCGTTCCGTCTGCGGATGCCCTGTTTTCGGCCATACCGTCAAAGTAACGGCGGCGCACGCACCCCGCAGGACCAGGCACACCCGCCTCCCGGACCTCGTGCACCCCATTTGCAGTCGGCCGAATCGCGCTCCGATCACCCCTCGGTAAGCTGACGACATGACAGGACAAGTGCGTACCGTCGACGGCCGCGTGGCCGGCCGGCGTGGGCAGGCGACCCGGCAGAAGCTGCTCGACTGCCTCAGCGAGATGCTCAGCTCCTCCCCTTACCGGGACGTCAAAGTCATCGATGTCGCCCGGAAGGCGGGCACGTCGCCCGCGACCTTCTACCAGTACTTCCCGGACGTCGAGGGCGCCGTCCTGGAGGTCGCCGAGCAAATGGCCACCGAGGGCGGCCAGTTGACGCGGCTGCTCGAAGGGCGGTCGTGGGTCGGCAAGGCGGGCTGGCAGACCGCGCAGGAACTCGTGGACGGTTTCCTGGAGTTCTGGCGGAAGAACGACGCGATCCTGCGCGTGGTCGACCTCGGGGCCGCCGAGGGCGACAAGCGCTTCTACAAGATCCGCATGAAGATCCTCAACTCGGTGAACAACTCCCTTTCGGACGCCGTCGCCGAGCTCCAGGCCAAGGGCAGGGTCGACAAGGACGTCAACCCGGCCGCGGTGGCCGGTTCGCTCGTCGCGATGCTCGCGGCGGTGGCCTCGCATCAGAAGGGCTTCCAGAGCTGGGGGGTCAAGCAGGCCGAACTCAAGCCGAATCTGGCGCTGTTGGTGCACCTGGGCGTGACGGGCAAGAAGCCGACGAAGTAGCGTCCCTGTTTCGAGTCCTGTCTGGCGGGCGGCCGTTCACACGGGTGGACGGCCGCCTGTCGTGCGTCCGGGCATCACCTGCGGGTGATCCTGAAGAGCCGGATCTCCCGCTCGACCCGCGCCTGGTAGGTGGCGTACGGCGGCCAGAACGCCAGCGCCGTCTTCCATACGCCCGCCCGCTCCTCCCCGGTCAGCAGGGTCGCCGTGACCGGGATGTCCGTGCCCTTCCAGCTGACCTCGGCGTCGGGGTGGGCGATGAGGTTGGCGGTCCAGGCGGGGTGGCCGTCGCGGCCGAAGTTGGAGCCGACAAGGATCCAGGTGCGGCCGTCGTCCTCGGGCATGCAGGCGAGCGGGGTCCGCCGGGGCAGCCCACTCCGCGCCCCTGTCGAGGTGAGCACCACCCCCGGCAGCATCTGCGCGCTGAGCAGGATCCTCCCCCGGGTGATCCGGTGCACGGCCCGGTCCAGGGCCGGGATGACATGAGGCGCGACCTTGGCGAAACCGCGTGTGGACGACACCCTCTGGACGATCCGTTCCCCGATCACACCGTCACCTCCGCCCGCTCGAAAAGCCGTGCCGCGTCGGCGGCGTGCGCCCGCAACCGGTGCGCCGGCCCGAACAGCAACTCGTCCGCGGTGGCGCGCTTGAAGTACCGCTGCGCCTCATGCTCCCAGGTGAACCCGATGCCCCCGTGCAGCTGGATGCCTTCGCCCGCTGCGGTCCGCAGCGCCTCGAGGGCCTGGGCGAGGGCGAGCCCGCCGACCCGCTGCTCGTCATGGACAGCGGCCCAGGCGGCGAAGTAGGCCGCGGAACGGGCCGCTTGGAGCTGAACGTACACATCGGCGAGCCGGTGCTTGACAGCCTGGAAGGACCCGATCGGCCGCCCGAACTGCTCCCGCTGCTTCACGTACTCGACGGTCATCTCCAGCACCCGGTCGGCGGCCCCGACGGCCTCGCAGGCGAGAACGGCCGCGGCGGTGTCTCCCGTGCGGGCAAGGGCCCCGAGCACATCGGACCCGTCGTCGGCGCCGAGCAGTTCGGCTTCCACGTCCCGGAGTTGGACGCGGGCCTGGGGGCGAGTGGCGTCGAGGGCGGTCTGCCGGGTGCGGAGGAGCCCCGGGGCGTCGCCGCGGACGAGAAAGAGAAGCGTCCGGGACCGGGCGAAGCCTCCGGCATGGGCCGCGACGAGGAGCAGACCGGCGCTGTGCCCGTCGATGACGTGATCGACCTGCCCGTAGAGCCGCCAGCGGTCGGCGGGCGGGGCCGGTTCGGCGGCCGGTCGCTCCGTCACTGAGGCGGCTCCCGGCCCGGCGACAACACCCCCACCACCGGCCGGCCGGGCCTGCACCCCGCCCGCACGTCCGCCTCCGGCCCAGTCGTCCCGGTTGTCGCCGGTCAGGGCGAGGGCCGTGCCCGGTGGTACAGCGAGGGCCGCCGTCAGGGCGCCCGACGCGATGCGTGGCAGCAGGTCCGCGCGTTGGGCAGCCGTGCCCAGGGCCAGTACCAGGGGGGCCACGAGGACCGCCGTGCCCAGCAACGGCGTGGCCGCCAGTGCCCGCCCCGTCTCCTCGCAGGCCAGCGCGAGTTCCGTCGCCGAGCACCCCACGCCGCCGTACTCCTCGGGGAGCGCCAGCCCCGGCAGCCCCAGCTGTTCGGCGAGGGCCGTCCACAGTGCCGGGTCGTATCCCGCCGGAGTGCCGGCCGCGCTCCTCGACTCCGCGGGTCCACACCGTCTCCGCAGCAGTTCCCGCAACGCACCCCGGATCTCGTCCTGTTCGGCGGTGAAGCGAGCGTCCATGGCTCTTCCTCTTCCCTCCCGATCTGACGGTCCGTCATATTAGGAGCGCCCGCACCAGATGCCCAGAGGCAGGAGACCCTCATGCCCCCCGGGAGCCGGAAAGTCGCGATCACCGGCGTGGCCCTGGCCGACTGCGGTCGCGTGGACGGCACGACCCCCTACGCCCTGCACGCCCAGGCGGCCCGCCGCGCCCTCGCCGACGCGGGTCTGGACCGCGAACTGGTCGACGGCCTGGCCTCCGCCGGCACCGGCACCCTCGCCCCCGCCGAGATCGCCGAGTACCTGGGCCTGCGCCCCACCTGGGTCGACTCGACCTCGGTGGGCGGCTCCACCTGGGAGGTCATGGCGGCCCACGCGGCCGACGCGATCGCCGCCGGACACGCGAACGCGGTCCTGCTGGTCTACGGCTCCACGGCCCGGACCGACATCAAGGCCGGCCGCCGCACCGGCAACCTCTCCTTCGGCACCCGCGGCCCGCTCCAGTTCGAGGTGCCGTACGGCCACACCCTGATCGCCAAGTACGCGATGGCGGCCCGCCGCCACATGATCGAACACGGCACGACGATCGAGCAGTTGGCGGAGGTGGCGGTACAGGCTCGCGCGAACGCCGCCCTCAACCCCGAGGCGATGTTCCGCGATCCCATCAGCGTCGACGACGTCCTGTCAGGCCCGATGATCGCGGACCCCTTCACCAAGCTGCACTGCTGCATCCGCTCCGACGGCGGCGCGGCGGTGCTGCTCGCGGCCGAGGAGTACGTACGGGACTGCCGTACCGCTCCCGTCTGGGTGCTCGGCACCGGGGAGTACGTGTCACACGTCAGCATGTCCGAGTGGCCCGACTTCACGGTGTCCCCGGCCGCGGTGAGCGGGCGGCTGGCCTTCGAACGGGCGGGCGTGAGCCCGGGGGAGATCGAACTCGCCGAGATCTACGACGCGTTCACCTACATGACGCTGGTGACGCTGGAGGACCTCGGATTCTGCGGGAAGGGCGAGGGCGGCTCCTTCGTGGAGAAGGGCCGGCTGAGGGTCGAGGGCGGGGACCTGCCGGTGAACACGGACGGTGGCGGACTGTCCGCCCAACACCCCGGCATGCGCGGGCTGTTCCTGCTGGTGGAGGCCGTACGGCAGCTGCGCGGAGAGGCGGGCGCGCGGCAGGTGCGGCGCCGGGACGGGTCGGCGCCGGGGCTGGCGGTGGCGTCCGGGACGGGCGGCTGGTTCTGCTCGTCGGGGACGGTGGTGCTGGCGCGTTAGGGCACGCCCGAATCCCTCTCCTCGCGGCTCCCACGCCCTGGCCCAAGTACCCTGCGCCGTATGGCCCTGACTCGCGCACAACGTGAACAGTTCCTGGCCGAGCCGCATGTCGCCGCGCTGGCGGTTGACGCGGGAGAGGGGCGCGCGCCGCTCGCCGTGCCGATCTGGTACCAGTACGCGCCCGGTGCCGACATCTGGATCATGACGGGCGCCGGTTCCCGCAAGCACGAGCTGATCCGGGCGGCCGGCCGCTTCTCCCTGCTGGTCGAGCGCGTCGAGCCCACCATCCGGTACGTGTCGGTGGAGGGGCCGGTCGTCGACACCCGGCCGGGCACCCTCGAGGACCTCCGGGAGATCTCCGCCCGCTACCTGGCGGCCGAGAAGGTGGACCGGTACGTGGAGTTCGCCTCGAAGAACCACGGCGAACAGGTGATCGTCCGGATGCGGCCCGAACGGTGGGTGACGTCGGACCTCGGTACCGTCTGAGGCGGCCTCCCTCGCCGCGCCGAGGCGGGTCGCCCCCTCACACGGGCATGACCCGCACGTCGTACTGCGGGATCCACTTGTCCCGCGTCACCAGCGTCATCCCCTCGATCTGCGCCTGAGCGACCAGTATCCGGTCGAAGGGGTCCTGGTGATGTGCCGGAAGCCGGCCCGCCCGCACACCGTGCCCGGCCGTGATGGGCAGGCCGGTGAACTGGCTGTCGCGCACCCGCTCGGCCAGGTCCTCCGGGCCCTCCAGTTTTCCGAGGGACTGTTTGATGGCGATCTCCCACGGTGATACGGCACTGACGTACACCGCGGGTTCGGTGTCGAGCAGATCCTTGACCTCACCGGACAGCTCAGTGGAGTCGTCCAGCCACCACAGAACGACATGGGTGTCGAGCAGCAGTCGCATCAGCGCATCCCGAAGGCGTCGGCGATGTCCTCGGGCAGTTCATCGAAGTCGTCCGGGATGTGGATCCGCCCCCGGAGTGAGCCCCTGCCCGTCCGCTTCACCTTGGGGCGCAGCGGCACCACCTTGGCCACCGGCTCCCCAGCCTTGCTGATCACGATTTCCTCACCGGTCGCAACCTGCTCGAGAATCCGCGAAAAGTGCGTCTTGGCTTCATGGACGTTGTACTGACGGGCTGCTTCCATGACTGCCTCACGATCGGGGCGACGGGTGGACTAAGCAATGGACTAAGTCTAGCTCGGCCAGAGGCGCGACGCACCGTCGCTGCCTCGGTACCGTCTGAGGCATGGCAACGGATCTTCACGAACTGCTGAGGTCACTGCGGGTGTGGGACCCGGAGGTCACCTCGCTGCCCTCCTTCGACCCCGCCGCCGCGCCCGCGACCCCGCTGGAGCTGTTCACCACCTGGTTCGCGGAGGTGGTGGCCGCCGGCCAGACCGAGCCGCACACCATGTCCCTCGCGACGGCGGACGCGGCGGGCCGGCCGGACGTTCGGACCGTGATGCTGCACGGCGCGGACGAGGACGGCTGGGCCTTCGCGAGCCACGCCCACAGCCGCAAGGGCGGGCACCTGGCGCACCGGCCGTACGCCGCCCTCGGCTTCTACTGGCCGAGCCTCGGCCGGCAGGTGCGGGCGCGGGGGCCGGTGACCGCCGCGCCCTCCGGGGAGGCGGCCGCGGATCTCCACGCCCGCTCGACCGGGGCGCTGGCCGCCGCGCTCACCGGCCGGCAGAGCGAAGTCCTGGGCTCGCTCGACGAGTTGGCGCGGGCGTCCGAGGAGGCGTGGGAGCGGGCGCAGCGGGAACCGTCGGCGCCCGTCCCGTCCTGGACGCTGTACCGGCTCGTACCCGAAGAGGTGGAGTTCTTCCAGGGGGACGAGCGCAGGCGGCATGTGCGGCTGAACTACTGGCGGAAGAACGGAGGTTGGGCCAAACAGCTGCTGTGGCCGTGACATACCGAAGCAGGGCGTCCGCCGGGTCAGGCGGGGACGACGAGGACGGCGCTCTCAAGCCCTTCGAAGTTCCCGGCATTCCGAGTGAAGAGCGGCAGACCCCTCACCGAGGCGATCGCCGCGATCATCAGATCCATACGCCGCGGACGAGGGTCCCTGTTGGCCGCGATGGTCAGTGCGACCAAGGTGGTGCCGTACCTGGCCGCGGCATCCCCGTCGAACGGCAGAGGCTCGAAGTCGGCGACCGCAGCTCCCAGCTTTTCCATCCGCGCCGCGCGCACGGCAGGATCCTTGGCCATGGCCACCCCCTGCTGCAGTTCCGCGAACGTGATGGCAGTCAGTTCCGACAGGACAGGGAGGCTCAGCGGGCTGATCACGCCGAGATCGATATAAGTGCGGGTGTCGAGAACGCCCTCCTGGTGCCGTTCAGCCACGCTCTCGCTCCCACGGGTCGTCTTCCACCCGATCCTCACTCCCGAAGAACTCGTCCGCCTCGGCACGCATCTGCGCGTGGTCCACTCGCAGAAGGTTCCGATGCTTGGCCACGAGCTCGTCGGCACCCAGCCTGCGCCGACGGGCCAGCGGACGCAGTTCGGCGACCTCTATGCCGTTGCGTGTGATGTGGTACGTCTCACCGGCCTCGACCGCGTCCATGACGGCGGCGGAGTTGTTCCGGAACTCGCGCTGCGTGATGGTCTTCATACGGCCCGCGTAGCTCGCTGTGTCTCACCGTGCTACACCACTGCCGCGCGGCTCACGCGGTACGGAATTCGCCCAGTTGCGGATCAGGATCCGTCGCCAGCCGGGCGTGCAGGTGGATGTCCCGGAACGCGTCATGCCGCCCCGCCTCGAACATCGCGCCCCGCAGCGTGCCCTCGTAGCGGAAGCCGCTGCGTTCGGCGACGGTGCAGGAGGCGTCGTGGCCGAGGGCGTGGCCCAGTTCCAGGCGGTGCAGGCCGAGGTCGGTGAGGGCCCAGTGGGCGGCGAGACGGAGGGCGCGGGTGGCGACGCCCCGGCCGCGGGCCTCGGGGAGTACCCAGTAGCCGACGCGGGCGGTGCGGAAGACGTGGTCGATCATGTTGAAGCCGAGATGCCCGAGGGTCGTACCGCTCGACTCGTCCGTGATCCGGTACGACGCGCTCGTGCCCTGCGCCGCCTGGTCGGCCCTGCCGCGGATGGCATCACGGGCACCGTCGAGGTCGTGGATCAGGGTGAGGGGGGTGTTCCAGCGCCCGAACTCGGGGTCGAGGGTGGCGCGCAGCCAGTCCTGGACCTGGGCGTCGGAGTCCGCGTCCCAGGCGCACAGGCGCAGGCCGTGGCCGTGCAGCGGAGTGAAGGGGCGTATGAGGTGGTGATCGTCGACGTCGGTCATCCACCCATTCAAACCGCCAGGACCGTCCCACGCGGACCGAATTTCGGCACCCCGTCCGAAAATCCCATTTCTGGGTCCACCCCGGCCGATGGAGGGCGCCAGCTCACTGCCATGGACGACGGAACGCCGCCCGACCAGTCACCCAAGCCCCCGAAGCGACCCACGAGCCTGAACTTCACCACCCCAGCCCGGGAACACCACGTCCACGTCCAGCCCGCCCGATGGAGGGCGCCAGCTCGCTGCCATGCCCGACGGAACGCCGCCCGACCATCACCCAAGCCCCCGAAGCGGCCCCACGGGCCTGAACTTCGGCACCCCCTCCGGGAACACCGCCTCCACAACCAGCCCGCCCCGCAGCTCCTCGTGCACGCAGTCCACGATCTCCGTCATCATCCGGGGCCCCTCGGCGAGATCGACGACGGCGGCGACGTACGGGGTGCGGTCCTTGAAGGGTGGGAGGTCGTTGCGGTGGACGACGGACCAGGTGTGGAGCGTGGCCCGGCCGCTCGCCGGGGACCAGGAGACGTCCTCGCTCCAGCAGCGCGGGCAGAACTCGCGGGGGTAGTAGTGGACTTGGGCGCATGCCGCGCAGAGTCTGAGCAGCAGCACGCCCCGCGCCGCCGCGTCCCAGTAGGTCTGCGTGAAGGCGTCGGCCTCCGGCAGGTCGTACCTCGCGCCCATCAGAACCAGCCCAGCACGGCGTCGAGCGACCAGGTCTGCCAGGACATCGCGAACAGGGCCACGAGCGAGATGAGGGCCATCATGGAGTTCTGCCCCTGCTCGGCCCAGTCGTGGATCATCAGGGTGAAGTAGAGGACGTTCAGGAGCAGGCCGCCGACCAGGGCCAGGGGGGTCAGGAAACCGAGGATCAGGCCCGCACCCAGGGCGAGTTCGGCGTACGCGACGACGTACGCCATCGTCTTGGGGCGGGGCGCGACCAGGACGTCGAAGCCGCTGCGGACCGGGGTCCAGCGGTGCTTGGCGGCGATGTCCGCGGCCCAGGTGATGCCGCCGCCCTCGAACCACGTGCTCTTGTCCTTGTGCCGCCAGCTCTCCAGCCACCACAACCCGAGGCCTATGCGCAGCACGGCCAGCCACTCGGCGCCGGTCAGCCAGATCGTGTCCATGAAATCTGACGGTACGTCAGATCCCGGGGCGCGGGAAGACCGTGTTCACGGCGAGAATCCATGAGAGAAACCTGTGCACCCCCTGAGAAGCTGTGGGTCCCCCGTGAATGCCGCCAGATTGTTGGCAATTTTGTCGAAGATGCGGCTACGTTCGTTCCCGCCAGCGAAAACGCCGAGGGAGCCAACCGTGAAGCACAGGTCAATCAAGCGCAGGAACGTCGTCATAGGCATCGGCGCCACGGCCGGGGTCGCGGCCGTAGGAGGCATCGCCCTGAACGCCAGCGCGTCGACCGCCGGCTCCACCGGGAGCGGCGACGACAGCCTCGTGTTCGACCCCGACGCCTACACGAAGCTGACGACGACCGTCACCGACACCGAGGGCACCGAGCACTCCGTCACCTACCACTTCTGGAAGGCGATCACCTACGTCTCCAAGCCGGTCGACGCGACCTACCAGTCGCTGAACGTCAGCGTGCCGGTCGAGATCGACGGCACCGCGGTCGACGCGAGCGACGCCCCGATCCTGTTCGCGAACTCCGTCGG
Source organism: Streptomyces sp. NPDC005483 (assembly GCF_040606035.1). Taxonomy (NCBI): domain Bacteria; kingdom Bacillati; phylum Actinomycetota; class Actinomycetes; order Kitasatosporales; family Streptomycetaceae; genus Streptomyces; species Streptomyces sp. NPDC005483. The sequence continues at coordinate 15,289 of NZ_JBEXEA010000041.1, read as the reverse complement.
CGGCTACATGCCGTCCTCCGTGGCGGACGCCACCGGCATCGGAGGCGCGAGCATGGGCGGCGGGGCGGGCGGCGGCGCCCCGAGCGGCGCCCCGAGCGGCGCTCCGAGCGGGGCCGCGAGCGACGCTCCCACCGCGAGCGCCTCCGCCTCCGCGCCGGGTGCCAACGGCAACACCAACGCCACCGGCGGCGCCATGAACACCAACCAGCTCCTGGCCCTGGCCGCCGGGTACGTCGTCGTCGAGCCCGGCGCCCGCGGCCGTACCCTCAAGAACTCCGCCGGCGAGTACTACGGCACCGCCCCCGCCGCGATCGTCGACCTCAAGGCCGCCGTGCGGTACGTGAGGGCCAACAAGGGCCGCATCCCCGGCGACGTCGAGCGGATCGTCTCCGCGGGCACCAGCGCGGGCGGCGCCCTGTCCTCCCTGCTCGGCGCCTCCGGCGACAGCCCGCTCTACGACAAGTACCTCGAGGAGATCGGCGCGGCCGACGCCTCCGACGCGATCTTCGCGACCGGCGCCTGGTGCCCGATCATCGACCTCGAGCACGCCGACGGCGCCTACGAATGGTGCTGGGGCACCAACGACCTCAGCACCGGCAAGCAGGTCGACCAGACGGTGTCCAAGGAGCTCCGGTCGCAGTTCGCCGAGTACCAGGCGAAGTTGCGGCTGCGCGGCCTGAAGGGCTCCGGCTTCGGGACGCTCACCGCCCGCAACTACGACGACTACCTGGTCAAGCAGTACCTGGAGCCGTCCGCCACCACCTACCTGGCCGCGCTCTCGGACGCCGACCGCACGGCCTACCTGGCCGCGAACACCTTCATCACGTGGAAGAACGGCAAGGCCGGCTTCACCTGGGCCGACTTCCTCACCCACGTCGGCGCCCGCAAGAAGAACGCCCCCTCCTTCGATGCCTGGGACCTGTCCGCCGGCGAGAACAACGAGTTCGGCGCGGACACCACCGAGGCCCGGCACTTCACGGCGTACGGCGCCAAGAACGACACCACGGGCCTGTCCACCCAGCGCGTCGCGAGCGATATCCCCGCGAAGCTCGACCTGATGAACCCGATGTACCACCTGGTCGAGAAGGCCAACGGGAAGCGTTCGAAGCACTGGTGGATCCGCCTCGGCACGAAGGACTCGGACACCTCGCTGACGATCGCCGCGAACCTGGCCGCCGCCGCCCAGAACCTCGGTGACGACGTGAACCACCTCTACTACTGGGACCAGGGCCACGGCGCCAACACCGACCCCGGCGACTTCATCACCTGGATCGCCAAGGTCACGGGTCACAAGAAGACCAAGTAGCCCCCGCCCGAGTAACCCCCGGCCGAGCAGCCCCCAGCGGAGTAGCCCCCACGGACGCGGCCCCGGTTTCCCGTCAGTTTCCGGCCGCCGCCGCCAGGGCGTCGAGGACCGCAGCACGCGGACCCGGCGCCCTGGCGTTTTCCGTGTGGGCTACGTCACGCGACCCACGCACTTCTCCTACAGGCGTGATCGATCCGCAACCAATTCCCGTCTTGACCGAGACCCATCAACGCGCTGTCTGATTACGCTCGCGCTCATGGCCGACTCCGCACCCGACCCCGCCCCCGCAGACCGCCCCGACCAGCCCGATCGCCCCGTGTACGTCATCGGCGGCGGCCCGGCCGGACTCTCCGTCGCGTACGCGCTGCGGGCCCGGGGCGTCCGCGCGGTCGTCCTGGAGAAGTCCGAGCAGGTCGGCGCGTCCTGGCGGCGCCACTACGACCGCCTCCACTTGCACACCACCCGCCGCCTGTCAGCCCTGCCCGGGCTTCCGATGCCCCGCCGCTTCGGCCGCTGGGTCGCCCGCGACGACGTGGTGCGCTATCTGGAGAAGTACGCCGAGTTCCACGAGCTGGAGACCGTCACCGGCGTCGAGGTCTCGCGCGTCGAGCGCACCCCTGACGGCACCGGCTGGCTGCTGCACGCCACCGGGGGCCGCGAGCTGACCGGCGCCGCGGTGGTCGTCGCCACCGGCTACAACCACACCCCGCTGCTGCCGGACTGGCCGGGCCGCGAGGAGTACCAGGGCGAGCTCCTGCACGCGGGCGAGTACCGCAACCCCGAGCCGTACGCCGGCCGTGACGTCCTCGTCGTCGGCGCCGGCAACACCGGCGCCGAGATCGCCGTGGACCTGGTCGAGGGCGGCGCCTCGCGGGTACGGCTGTCCGTGCGCACGGCCCCGCACATCGTCCGCCGCTCCACCGCCGGCTGGGCCGCCCAGTACACCGGCGTCCTCGTACGACGGCTGCCGGTCGGCCTCGTGGACCGGCTGGCCCGGCCCCTGGCCAAGCTCAGCGTGCCCGACCTGTCCCAGCACGGCCTGCCCCGCCCCGACACCGGTCTCTACAGCCGGGTCAAGGAGGGCGCCATCCCGGTCCAGGACGTCGGGCTCATCGACGCGATCCGCCAGGGCAGGGTGGAGATCGTGGCCGCCGTCGAGGGGTTCGAGGACGGCAAGGTCCTGCTCGCCGACGGCACCCGCGTCACGCCGGACGCGGTGATCGCGGCCACCGGGTACGCGCGGTCGCTGGAGGGGCTGGTCGGTCACCTGGACGTCCTCGACGCCCACGGCAGACCGCTCGTCAACGGCGCCCGCTGCCCCGCCGACACTCCAGGCCTCTTCTTCAGCGGTTACGTCACTCCGATCAGCGGCACCTTCCGCGAGGTGGCGATCGACGCGCTGAAGATCGCGAAGGCCGTCGAGAAGTCCGTCGAGCGGGGCGGCACGGCGTCGCTTTCCCGTCTTCCGGTGACATAGGCGGCTCAACTCCCTTCACCAGCGCTCCTGTTACATCTGTGAGAGATGTGACAGGAGCGTTGTCGTGTGCCGTCGCACAGGGCCAGAATGTGAACACTTCTCATGTTCTAGCTCCACACTCTCTCCACCACGGAGGACGCACGTGGCACGCGAAAGACAGCTCCCCCCGCTCCCCCGCCTCTCCCGGCGCTCCCTGCTCGGCGGTGCCGCCGCCGCGGCCGGGGCCGTCACCCTCACCGGCACCGCCGCCTCCCCCGCCTCCGCCGCCACCCGTGACGTGGACGTCGCGATCGTCGGCGGCGGACTCGCCGGGCTCACCGCGGCCCGTGACCTGGTCGCGGGCGGAAAGACCGTGGCCGTCCTGGAGGCCCGGGACCGCGTCGGCGGCCGGGTCCTCAACCTGTCCCTCGCCAACGGCGGTGTCACCGAGGGCGGCGGCGAGTTCATCGGCCCCACCCAGGACCGCATCAAGGCCCTCGCGGACTCGCTCGGCGTGCAGACCTTCGCCACCTACAACACCGGCAACAACCTCCTCTACAAGGACGGCAAGAAAACCGCCTACGCCACCGACGGCCTCCTCGGTTCGGTCCCGCCCATCGACGCGGCGGGCCTCGCCAACGCGGCCATCGTCCAGGCATCCCTCGACGACATGGCCAAGACGATCCCCGTCGACGCGCCCTGGACCGCCGCCAAGGCCGAGGAGTGGGACCGGCAGACCTTCGAGACCTGGCTGCGCGCCAACGCCGTGATCCCGTCGGCCAAGTTCCTCCTCGACGTGGCCTGCACGTCGATCTTCTCGGCCGAACCCCGGGAACTCTCCCTGCTGTTCGTCCTCTTCTACATCGCCGCCGCCGGCAATGAGACCACTCCCGGCACCCTGGAACGCCTCACCGAGACCGCGGGCGGCGCCCAGGAACTGCGCTTCGTCGGCGGCTCCCAGCTGGTGCCGATCAAGCTCGCCGCCACACTGGGCGACCGCGTGGTGCTGAACGCCCCGGTGCGCACGATCGCCAAGTCCGGTGCGAAGTACGTCGTCACGGCCGACGGGGTCACCGTCACCGCCAAGCGGGTCGTCGTCGCCGTACCCCCGCCGCTCGCGGCCCGCATCACCTACGACCCACTGCTGCCCGCCGCCCGCGACCAGCTCACCCAGCGCCTCCCGATGGCCTCCGTCGGCAAGGCGATCGCGATCTACGACACCCCCTTCTGGCGGGCCGACGGCCTCAACGGCCAGGTCGTCAGCGACACCGGCGTCGTCAGCTCGACCTTCGACAACTCCCCGCCGGACGCCTCCTACGGCGCGTTGATGGGCTTCATCGAGGCCGACGAGGCCCGCAAGTACGACGCGGCGAGCGAGGCGGAGGTCAAGGCCGCCGTCCTCAAGGACTACGTGACGTACTTCGGCTCGAAAGCGGCCTCCCCCACCTCCTTCGTCCTGCAACGCTGGAACAACGAGGCCTACACCCGCGGCGGCCCCGTCTCCATCGGCGCGCCCGGGGTGCTCACCCAGTACGGCCCCGCCCTGCGCGCCCCCGTCGGCGGCATCCACTGGGCCGGGACGGAGACGTCGGTCCACTGGATGGGCTTCATGGACGGTGCGGTGCGGTCGGGCGAGCGGGTGGCGAAGGAGGTGCTGGCGGTGCTGTAGGCCCGGTCCTGGCCGGTCCACGCCGCGACCCGGTCGCTGTCGGTCCGCTCGTTTTTGTGTGCACGACCATTCCTGACACACCGTCAGTTCTGTAATCTGACACTACGTCAGTTATTTGTGCTGTCACACAGGAGCGGGCGGACCGATGCTTGGATCAACCCACGGCACCCTCACCACCGACTCCCGCCGGGCCCGGGTCATCGCGTGCGGCGAGCAACCCGGGCCCGCCGTTCACGGCAGGCCGGCCGAGGTCGACGATCTCGACGTCGGCGGCCGGCCGTTGTATGCCGACGTCCCCGATCTGGACCGCTTCTTCCGGCCGGAGTCGGTCGCCGTGATCGGTGCCTCGGACACCGAGGGCCGACCGAACACCGGCGTCACCCGGCAGTTGGCCGACTGGGCGGACCGGGTCGGCGCCCGGCTGCATCCGGTGCATCCGACCCGCCCGTCCGTCTTCGGCGTTCCCTGTGTGGCATCCGTGGCCGAGCTGCCCGAGCAGGTCGATCTCGCCGTCCTGCTGGTCGCCGACCCTCTTCCGCTGATCGAGCAACTGGCCGAGGCCAAGGTGAAGTTCGCGGTCGTCTTCGCCTCCGGGTTCGCGGAGACCGGCGAGGAGGGAGCGGCGGCCCAGGAGCGTCTCGCGGCCGCCGTGGCGGAGTCCGGGATGCGGCTGCTGGGGCCCAACACCAACCTGAACGCCTTCTCGTCGTTCCGTGAGGACCTGGAGGGGCCGGGCATCGCCCTGATCACCCAGTCCGGTCACCAGGGCCGCCCGGTCTTCGCCCTCCAGGAACTCGGCATCCGCCTCACCCACTGGGCGCCCACCGGCAACGAGGCCGATCTGGAGACCTCCGACTTCCTCTCCTGGTTCGCCGAGCGTCCCGAGGTCGGCGCCATCGCCTGCTACCTGGAGGGCCTCAAGGACGGCCGCTCCTTCCTGCTCGCCGCCGACCGGGCCGCCCGCCGCAAGGTGCCGGTCGTCGCGGTCAAGGTCGGCCGCACCGAGACCGGCGCCCGCACGGCCGCCTCCCACACCGGCAAGCTCACCGGCGCGGACACGGTGGTGGACGCGGCCATGCGCCAGTACGGTGTGATCCGCGTCGACGGCCTCGACGAACTCCAGGACACCGCGGCCCTGTTGGCCCGCGCGAGGCCCCCGCGCGCCGAGGGTGTGGTCGTGTACTCCATATCGGGCGGCACCGGCGCCCACTTCGCCGACCTGGCGACGGAGGCGGGCCTCAGGCTGCCCGCCTTCTCGGAGGCCAAGCAGGCCGAACTGCACCAGTGGATACCGGAGTTCCTGAGCGTCGCGAACCCCGTGGACAACGGCGGGCACCCGGTCGGTGACGAGCGCGGCCGGAAGATCATCGACGCGATCCTCGCCGACCCCTCGGTCGGAGTGCTGATCTGCCCGGTCACCGGGCCGTTCCCGCCGCTGAGCGACCGGCTGGTCCAGGACCTGGTGGACGCCGCCGAGCAGACCGACAAGCTGGTGTGCGTGGTGTGGGGATCACCGGTCGGCACCGAGCCGGCCTACCGCGAGGTCCTGCTCGGCTCCTCCCGGGTGGCCACCTTCCGCACGGTCGGCAACTGCATCACCGCGGTCCGCGCCTACCTGGACCACCACCGCTTCGTCACCGGCTACCGCTCCCCCTTCGACGAGGCCCCGCGCACCCCCTCGCCCTCCTTCCGCAAGGCCCAGGCCCTGATGCGCCCCGGCCAGCAGCTCAGCGAGCACGCGGCGAAGCAACTGCTGCGGGCGTACGGGATCCGGGTGCCGCGCGAGCAGCTGGTGACCAGCGCGGCGGCGGCCGTCCGCGCGGCCGGCCTGGTGGGCTACCCGGTCGTGATGAAGGCGTCCGGTGCGAGGATCGCCCACAAGACCGAGCTGGGCCTGGTGAAGATCGGCCTGACCTCCGCCAGCCAGGTCCGGGACGCCTACCGCGAGTTGACCGACATCGCCCGCTACGAGGACGTCTCCCTGGACGGCGTCCTGGTCTGCCAGATGGTGGAGCGGGGCGTCGAGATGGTCGTAGGGGCGGCGCACGACGAGTTGTTCGGGCCGACGGTGACGGTCGGGCTCGGCGGGGTCCTGGTCGAGGTGCTGCGCGACACCGCCGTACGCGTGCCGCCCTTCGGCGAGGAGCAGGCCCGGGACATGCTGGACGACCTGCGCGGGCGGGCCCTGCTGGACGGGGTGAGGGGGCGGCCGGCCGCGGATCTCGACGCGCTCGTGGAGGTCGTCCTCCGCGTGCAGCGCATGGTGGTGGAGCTCGGGGACGATGTCGCGGAACTCGACATCAACCCGCTGATGGTGCTGCCCCGAGGGCAGGGGGCGGTGGCGCTGGACGCGTTGGTGGTGTGCCGGTGAGCGAGGTGATGCACACCGTCGAAGGACAGGTCTCGTACGTCACCCTCAACAGACCCGAGGTCCTCAACGCCCTCACGCCCGCCCAACGGGACCTGGTCATCGAGCTGTTGACGCAGGCGTCCGCGGATCCGGACGTGCGGGCCGTGGTGCTCACCGGAACCGGGCGCGGCTTCTGTGCGGGTGCGGATCTGCGGGGCGCACCCGGGACGGTGGCCCCCGGTGACGTCGCCCGTACGATCCGCCTCGGCGCCCAGCGTCTGGTCGCGGCCGTCCTCGACTGCGAGAAACCGGTGATCGCCGCCGTGAACGGCACGGCGGCCGGTCTGGGTGCGCACCTCGCCCTCGCCTGCGATCTCGTGCTGGCCGCCGAGTCGGCGAGATTCATCGAGGTGTTCGTACGCCGGGGCCTGGTCCCCGACGGCGGCGGTGCCTATCTCCTGCCCCGTCTGATCGGCCCGCAGCGGGCGAAGGAACTCATGTTCTTCGGCGACGCGCTCACCGCGCGCGAGGCCGAACGGCTGGGTCTCGTCAACCGGGTCGTGGACGACGAGGAGCTGGCCAAAACGGCCCGCGCGTGGGCCGAGCGCCTCGCCACCGGCCCGACCCGCGCCCTCGCCCTGACGAAGCAGCTCGTGAACGCCTCCCTGGACAGCGACCGCGCCACCGCCTTCGCCGCGGAGGCCGCCGCGCAGGAGATCAACATGACGACGGAGGACGCGCGGGAGGGCGTGGCGAGCTTCGTGGAGCGCAGGAGCCCCGAGTACCGGGGCCGTTGAGGGCTCAGTCCCGGATCAGGATCCGCACGTCCGGCGCGTCCGGGTCCCCGAACGGCACGAACAGCTCGGGCGCGGACTCCGTTCCGCCGATCCTCCAGTACGTCTCCCGCCCGCAGTCTCCGTCGAGCCGTACGACGACACCGGCGCGCCCCCCGGAGCCGTTGGCGTAGGGGTCGTGGCCGCCCTTGTCGTCGAGCCGCCAGGTGCCGGTGGCGTCGCACACGGCGAAGGGCGACTCGGCGTTCGGGTCGACGGACCCGGGCTCGGGCTCGGCGGGCAGGGCGGTGAGTTCGGCCCGGCCGCCCGTGCCGAGACTCAGGACCGCGCCGTCGTCGCCCCGCCACACACCGGTGACCTGGGCGGCGGACAGGACGGGAGGCTCGTACTCCTCGACGATCCCCGCGACCGTGGCCAGCACGCCGCCGACGAACACCAGCAGGAACAGGCCGACGGAGGCGAACAGCGCGGGCAGCCATATGCCCCAGAAACCCCGGGCCCCTCTGCGCAGCCATCCGAGGCCGAGCACCGGGAACAGACCGAGGGCCGCGAAGAGCGGTGCGGTGGTGCTGAACGGCCAGTCCCACAGCAGCAGGGCGAGCGCGGCCCAGGCCACGCCGAGGGCCGCGGTGAGCCCCAGGTGCCAGGCCCAGACGGGCCCCCGCGCGCGACGGGCGGCCCGGTGGGCGAGCAGCTCCGCCGGCAGCACCTGGACGGCCGCGTGCAGGAGGCCGAGGACCGGCAGGACCAGCGGCGCCACGGCGAGGAGGCACGCCAGGGCGAACAGGGCGAAGGCCCCGTAGGCGCCCGCGTACGCGTAGTCGTCGCCCAGCTGACCCCTGATCCACCAGATCAGTCCGATCGCCGGGAACTGCGCCGCGCACACCGCGGCGGCCTCGTTGATCTGCTTGTTCCCCCACTGCATGGACGCAGCGTACGTGCGGCCTTTCGCACGTCTGCCCGAACCCTTCCCATCTGACACACCGTCAGCTTCAATGGAGGGTGTGATGGGACAAGCAGGGACGGCGGAAGCGGCCGTCCGCTACCTCAGGTCCGGGAAGGCCCTCGCCGTGGAGGCGTTGCCCCGCCCGGAGCTGCGGTGTGTGCGCGAGGACGAGCGGGCACCGGTCGACCCGGCCGAGTTCCGGCAGGTGCTGGGCAACTTCGCGACCGGCGTCACGGTGATCACGGCCCCCGGCACGCCGCCGGCCGGCTTCGCCTGCCAGTCCTTCTCCTCGCTCTCCCTCGACCCCCCGCTCGTCGCCTTCATGGTCGGCCGTACGTCGACGACCTGGCCGCGCATCGCCCGGGCCGGCGTCTTCTGCGTGAACGTCCTGAGCGCCGACCAGGGCGGGCTGTGCCGTGCCTTCGCGGTGAGCGGCGCCGACAAGTTCGCGGGCGTACCCCACGACCCGGCCCCGGCCTCCGGCTCCCCGCGCCTCGCGGGCACGCTGGCGTGGATCGACTGCACGATCCACGCGGTGCACACCGGCGGGGACCATCTGATCGTGGTGGGACGGGTGGACGCGCTGGGGACGGGCGAGGGCGAGGCTCCGCTGCTGTTCCACAAGGGGCGGTTCCTGTAGGGACCGCGGCGCGGTTCCTCTAGGCCGCCGCCAGGGGCACCGGGGCGGGCCGTCGCCGGATCACCAGCGCCATCAGCGCCGCCGCCGCGCACAGCGCGCCCGACGCGTACCAGACCATGTCGTACGTGCCGAACACGTCCCGTGCCAGGCCGCCGAGGAAGGCGATCAGCGCCGCGCCGACCTGGTGGGAGGCGAGCACCCAGCCGAAGACGATCGCGCTGTCCTCGCCGTACTGCTCACGGCACAGGGCGACGGTGGGCGGGACGGTGGCGACCCAGTCGAGGCCGTAGAAGACGATGAAGAAGAGCATCGGCGGGTGGACCGAGGGCGCCAGCAGCATGGGGAGGAAGAGGAGCGAGATACCGCGCAGGGCGTAGTAGACGGCGAGCAGGCGGCGCGGTTCGAAGCGGTCGGTGAACCAGCCGGAGGCCACCGTGCCGACGACGTCGAAGACCCCGATGACCGCGAGCAGTGAGGCGGCGGCCGTGACGGGCATGCCGTGGTCGTGGGCGGCGGGCACGAAGTGGGTCTGGATCAGGCCGTTGGTGGAGGCGCCGCAGATCGCGAAGGTGCCGGCGAGCAGCCAGAAGGGGCCGGTGCGGGCGGCCTTCAGCAACACCGTGACCGCCCGGCGGGCCGCCCCCGTCACCGGAGCGGGCTTCGGCACGAACTCCTTTGCCCCGTACGGCTTCAGGCCCACGTCGGCCGGGTGGTCGCGCAGCAGCAGCCAGACGAAGGGGACGACCGCGAGGGCGGCGAGGGCGACCGTGATCGCGGCCGGGCGCCAGTCGTGCTTCTCCACCATCCAGGACAGCACCGGCAGGAAGATGAGTTGGCCGGAGGCGGAGGCAGCGGTGAGGATGCCGGTGACCAGGCCGCGCCGCTCGGTGAACCAGCGGTTGGTGACGGTCGCGGCGAAGGCCAGCGCCATGGAGCCGCTGCCGAGGCCGACGAGCAGGCCCCAGTAGAGCATCAGCTGCCAGGCGGCCGTCATCCACACGGTCAGGCCCGAGCCGACCGCGATCACGGTGAGCGCGACCGCGACGACCCGTCGGATGCCGAAGCGGTCCATGAGCGCCGCGGCGAAGGGCGCGGTCAGACCGTACAGGGCGAGGTTGACCGAGACGGCCGCACTGATGGTGCCGCGCGACCAGCCGAAGTCGTCGTGCAGGGGGTCGATGAGGAGGCCGGGCAGGGAGCGGAAGGCGGCCGCGCCGATGATCGTCACAAAGGTGACGGCGGCCACGAACCAGGCGCGGTGGATGCGTGCGGGCTGCTTTTCCGGCTGGGCCGCCTGGACGGCGGCTGCGGTTGTCTGGGTCACGACATAGAGCTTCGGTCCTGCGCCGCTCCGGATCCATTGGCCCGAGGGACAGCATTCGTTAGGATCGGGCCATGAGCCCAGACCGTCGTGATCCGGAATCGCGTGCTCCGGGGTTCCGCCCGCACCGCGTGGCCGTCCTCGCCATGGACGGTGTCCTCCCGTTCGAGCTGGGCATCCCGCACCGCATCTTCGGCCGTCCCAGGGACGCGGAGGGGCGCCTGCTGTACGACGTCATCACCTGCTCGATCCGCCCGCCGGGCCCGGTCCAGACCGACGCCGACTTCGCCATCCAGGTCGAGCACGGCCCCGAGGCCCTGGCCACCGCCGACACCGTGATCGTCCCGGCGTCGTACGAGTTGGGCCCGGTCTTCGACCAGGGCGTGCTGACCGAGGAACTGGCCGCCGCCCTCGCCCACATCCGCCCCGGCACCCGGCTCGCCTCCATCTGCACCGGCGTCTACGTCCTGGCCGCCGCCGGTCTCCTCGACGGCCGCCCCGCCACCACGCACTGGGCCGACTCCGAGCGGCTCCAGGAGCTCTTCCCACAGGTCAAGGTCGACCCCGACGTGCTGTTCATCGACGACGGTGACGTCCTGACCTCCGCGGGCGTCGCCGCCGGCATCGACCTGTGCCTGCACATGGTGCGCCAGGACCACGGCACCGCCGTCGCCACCGACGTGGCCCGCCGCACCGTCGTACCGCCGCACCGCGACGGCGGGCAGGCGCAGTACATCCACCGGCCCGTGCCCGACCCCCAGCAGGCGACCACCACCTCGGCCCGCGCCTGGGCGCTCGGCCGACTCCACGAGCCGATCCAGCTGCGGGACATGGCCGAGCAGGAGGCCATGTCCGTGCGCACCTTCACCCGCCGCTTCCGCGAGGAGGTCGGCGTCAGCCCCGGCCAGTGGCTCACCCAGCAACGCGTGGAACGCGCCCGGCACCTCCTGGAGTCCACCGACCTCTCCGTCGACCAGGTCGCCCACGACGCCGGCTTCGGCACCGCCCAGTCGATGCGCCAGCACCTACAGTCGACCCTCGGCGTCACCCCGACCGCGTACCGGCGTACGTTCCGGGCCGGGTCCGGGATCGGGCACGGGAGCCTCGGCGTCACCTCCAGGCGCTACGACGACGCCGGCGCCCCGCACTGAGCTCCCCGCCCGGCGCTCCTCCCCCCACCAGCCGAGCCCCGTCAGCGCAAGGGTCAGCACCACTCCAGCCAGGACGGCGTCGGACGGCACCGTCACCTTGAGCAGGGCTCCGGCGAGCGAGCCCGTGGCCGCGTAGCCCGCGCCCGCCGCCGCGTACATCACGGAGTAGCCGGCGGCCAGGGCACAGGGCGGAAGCGCCTCACGCAGGGCGAGGTTGCGGGTGAGCAGCGCGCCCGATTGGAGCAGGCCGCCCACGGCGAGCGCGGCCGCGATCGCGGCGATGTTCGGTGCGAGCGCTATGAGGGTGACGCACACCGAGGTGCCGCACATCAGCACGGCACTGCGGGTGCGCAGCGAACCGGGCCAGGTGCGCAGGCCGTAGAGGAACGCCCCGAGTCCGCCGCCCACGGCCAGACCGGTCAGCAGCGGTCCTGACCAGCCGACGCCGATGCCCCGCTGTTCGAGCAGGGCGGGCAGGACGAGTTCGGCGAGGCCCAGCAGGCTGAGGCTGGCCGCGCCCGTGACGTACACCGGCCAGGCGGCGAGCAACAGGCGGGGCAACGACCTGCTGTCCCACGCCCCGCCGCCCGGGTCGTCCACCTTCCAGCCGGCCGGGAGCAGCCACAGCCCCGCCACCGACGCCGACATCAGCGCGGCGGCGAACAACAGCGGCACGCGCGGCGCGACTTGGAGGGCGAGACCGGTGACGGCGGCCGGGGAGACGGCCCAGATGACGGAGTTGAGCATCGACTCGGTGGACAGTGCCTGTGCCACGGCTTGCTCCGGGACCAGCCCGGTGAGCAGTGCCCGCAGCCCGCCGGTCGCGGCGGCAGGGGCGGCCCCGGCGATGACCGCGAACCCGCCCAAGAGCAGGGAGTTCGCTTCGGGCAGCAACCCGAGGCCCGCGAACCCGGCCGCGCCGGCCGCGAGCCCAACCGCCAGCTGGGGCCGGGGTCGCTCGGGGCGCAATCGCATCCCGAGCACGGGGGCGCCGACGATCTCACCGATCACATAGGCCGCCGCGAGCACCGCCCCGAGCACATACCCTCCCGGTCTCTCGCGCACCAGGAAGACGAGGGCCAGCGGAGCCATCGCCACCGGCATACGGGCGCCGACGGACGTGCAGGCCCAGACCAGGACCTGTGGGGAGACGACGTCACGGTAAGTCATGCGTCGAAGCTAGGGCCCGGCACCGACAACGCCCCCAGGGTTTTCCAGGGCCTGTGGAGAACCCCGCACCGGACCCGTTGGTCAGAAGGTCAGCACTCCCCGCGCCACCCGCCCCGCCTCCGCGTCCGCCACCGCCTTCTCGAAGTCCTCGATCGGATAGGTCTCCGTGACCAGTTCGTCGAGGAGGAGCCGGCCCTGCCGGTAGAGGTCCGCGTACAGCGGGATGTCCCGCTGCGGTCGCGAGGAGCCGTAGCGGCAGCCCAGGATCGACTTGTCCAGGTAGAGCGAGGAGACCAGGAAGGAGCCCTCGGCCCCCGACGGCGGCACCCCGAGCAGCACCGCCTGGCCGTGCCGGTCGAGCAGGTCGATCGCCTGGCGGATCAGCTCCACGCGGCCCACGCACTCGAAGGCGTGGTCCACCCCGTGCGGCAGCAGTTCCCGTACCCCCTCGGTCGAGGTCAGGAAGTCCGTGGCCCCGAACTGGCGGGCCACCGCCTCCTTCGCCGGGTTGGCGTCCACCGCCACGATCCGCGACGCCCCCGCGATCCGCGCCCCCTGGATGACGTTGAGCCCGATCCCCCCGGTCCCGATGACCAGCACGCTCTCCCCAAGGCCGACCCGGGCCCGGTTGAGCACGGCTCCCACCCCGGTCAGCACCCCGCACCCGATGAGGGCGGCGGACGACAGCGGGATGTCCTTCGGGATCCGGACCGCCTGCACGGCCTTCACCACGGTCCGTTCAGCGAAGGCGGAGTTGCACGCGAACTGGAACACCCGCTCACCGCCCCGCGAGAACGGTCGCTGGGGCCGTCCGATGGCCGTGCGGCACATGGTCGGCCGACCCCGGTCGCAGTCGGCGCAGGCACCGCAGTTGGCGAGCGTGGACAGCGCCACGTGGTCACCGGACCCGACGTGCGTGACCCCCTCCCCCACCGCCTCCACCACACCCGCGCCCTCATGACCCAGCACCACCGGGACCGGGAACGGAATGGTCCCGTCCACCACGGACAGGTCGCTGTGGCACAGCCCGGCCGCCGCGATCGCGACCCGCACCTCGCCCGGCCCCGGATCCCGCACCTCCAGATCGTCGACGACCTGAACCTGCCTCCCGTCGAACAGCACGCCGCGCATCAGACGACCCCCTTGGGTTCCCTGGGCAGACCGAGCACGCGCTCGGCGATGATGGTGCGCTGGACCTGGTCCGAGCCGCCGTAGATGGTGTCGGCCCGTGCGAACAGGAACAGATGCTGAAGCTCGTCGAGTTCGTACGGCGTGGAGGAGCCCCATTCCCGGGGCCCGACCGTGGCCTCCGCCCCGCGCACGAGCATCGCCAGTTCGCCGAGCCGCTGGTGCCAGCCCGCCCACAGCAGCTTGGCCACACTGGGGGCTCCGGCGTCCCCCGAACCGCCCAGCGTCCGCAGGGCGTTCCACCGCATGGTCAGCAGCTCGGCCCACTGCCGCACGAGCAGAGCGCGTACGACCGGATCGGCGGCCACGCCCGTCCGTACGGCGGCCTGCACCACCCGGGTCAACTCCTGGGCGAACCCCACCTGTTGGGCCAGCGTGGACACCCCGCGCTCGAACCCCAGCAGGCTCATCGCCACCCGCCAGCCCTGCCCCTCGCCCCCGACGACATGCTCCGCACGCGCGTGTGCCCCGTCGAAGAAGACCTCGTTGAACTCACTGGTCCCGGTCAGCTGCCGGATGGGCCGCACCTCGACGCGCCCCGGCTGGTCCATCGGCACGAGGAGAAAGCTCAGCCCGTGATGCCGACGGGACTCCGGATCGGTCCGGGCGAGGACGAAACACCAGTCCGCCTCATGCGCGAGGGACGTCCAGATCTTCTGCCCGCTGATCCGGTACGCCCCGTCCTCGGCACGCACGGCCCTGGTCCGCACACCCGCCAGGTCGGACCCCGCCCCGGGTTCGCTGTACCCCTGGCACCACAGCTCCTCCCCGGCGGCGACGGGAGGCAGGAACCGCGCCTTCTGCTCGTCGCTGCCGTGTGCGAGGAGAGTCGGCGCGAGCAGCTTCTCCCCGATGTGCCCGGACCGCGCCGGCGCCCCGGACCGCGCGTACTCCTCGGCCCAGGCGACTTGCTGGGTGAGCGTGGCCGTCCGATTCCCGTATCCGGACTCTCCCCAACCCAGCCCGATCCACCCGGACTTCCCGAGGGTCCGTTCCCAGGCACGGCGGTCCTGGGAACCATCGACATGACCTGCGAGCCATTCCCGGGCTTCCCCCCGAAACGCCTCATCCTCAGCGGCAAACCCGAAATCCACGAGGCTCTCCTCTCCACACCGGTCAGGTGAACTACCTAGGGGCGCGAGGAACTGCGCGACCAGCCACAACGCACCCGCAGCCGCCAACCCACACGCACCCCCGACCCATTACTGACCTTTTCGGATTGGCTTCGGATGGTCTGCGGTGAGGGTCAGTCCGGTCTCGGTGAGGCAACTGTCGATGAGTTCGGGATGGCGCTGGAG
>NZ_JBEXEA010000040.1:0-69733 GCF_040606035.1 Streptomyces sp. NPDC005483 | reverse complement strand
GGAGGGCGGAGTCGGCGTCCTCGATGGCGGCGGCCATCAGCACGGTCACGCCCCGGTACTCGGTGGTCCATGCGACGCAGTCGCGCAGCCAGGAAGCGAGAGCGTCTTCGGGCGAGCCGGACGTCTCGAGTTCGCTCGCCTTCGCCGTCAGTTCGTCGAAGCTGGTGTGCAGCAGGGCCTCGAGCAGTGCCTCGCGGGTGGGGAAGTGGCGCAGCAGCGTCGCGAGCCCTACGCCGGCCCTGCGGGCGATGTCGCGCAGCGATACGTCGACGCCCTGCTCGGCGATGACGGCCCCCGCGACGGCGAGCAGGTGGTCATGGTTTTTCCTGGCGTCGGCCCGCATCTGCCCCTCGTGACTTCCCGGACCCGTTTGACTATCCGGATCGGTGGTCCATATATTCGGATCAGTGGTCCGGATACCTGGACCGCTGATCCGGATAAGCGTATCCCCCCAACACGCACAGGAGAAAACGATGCCGACACCCACCATGAGGGCGATCCGCCTGCACGAGTTCGGCGGCCCCGACGTACTGCGCCACGAAGACGCGCCCATCCCCCAGCCCGGCCCCGGCGAGGTCCTCGTGCGCGTCCACGCGGCCGGCATCAACCCCCCCGACTGGTACGCACGCGAAGGCATGCCCGACGTACCCCCCGAGCTCAAGCCCCCCTTCGCCCTCCCCCTCATCCCCGGCACCGACGTCTCCGGCGTCATCGAAGCCCTCGCCCCCGACGTCACCGGCTTCACCACCGGCGAAGAAGTCATCGGCCTGCTGCGCTTCCCCACCGCCCTGCAGGCCGGCGCCTACGCCCAATACGTCACCGCACCCGCCACCGACCTGGCGCACAAGCCCGCCACCCTCGACCACATCCACGCCGCCGCCCTGCCCATGGCAGGACTGACCGCATGGCAGTTCCTCATCGAACTCGGCCACGACCACCCCTCACCCTTCCAGGCGGCCCCGCACCGCCCGATACCCCTCGACGCCGACACCACCGTGCTCATCAACGGCGCCGCCGGCGGCGTGGGACACCTCGCCCTCCAACTGGCCAAATGGAAGGGCGCCCACGTCATCGCCGTCGCCTCCGGCACCCACGAGACGTTCCTGCGCGACCTGGGCGCCGACGAGTTCATCGACTACACCACCACCAGGCCCGAAGAAGCCGTCCGCGACATCGACCTCGTCCTGGACACCGTCGGCGGCCCCCACAGCAGGCGCTTCCTGCCCACCCTCAAGCGCGGCGGATCCCTCTACCCCGTCTACTTCGGAGACTTCGACGACGAAGAGAACACCAAACTCGGCGTCACCGTCACAGCCACCCAGGTCCGCTCCAACGCAACCCAACTCACCGAACTGGCCCACCTGCTCGACACCGGCACCCTGCACGTCGCGATAGACAGCACCTACCCACTCGCCGACGCCAAAACAGCACACGAACGCGCCGCACGCGGACACATCCAAGGCAAGATCGTCCTCACGGTCGCCTAGGAACAAGCGGGTTCAAAGAGGCCTGCGGTGCCCATTACCGGGGTGCTGGTGGCCATCGAGAAGCCGATGCGGAGACCTTTGGGAGCGTCTCCCGGCCGGATGGCCGCGATGCTCGCAGCGGCGAACTGAGCGGTCGTTGAAGCTGTGTTGAAGCCTGACCGCCCCGTGTACATCACCCGCCAGCACATCACCGTCTGCGACGGCAGCGACCCGGCGCAGGCGACGGTGGAGCGGTCGGTCGCCGGCCCGATGCACCGCTCACGTCACGCGTGCCGCCCAGCCGACGCACGCGGGGTAGCCGCCTTCGCGACCGCGCCCGTCTTTCATCTGCACAACCGAGCTAAACGAGGTCTGACATGACGACAACTGCGGCTTTCGGCTGGGGAAGCAGCCACCTCACCGCAACGCCTGCAGGGGAGGCAGATTTCGACCCTGCAGAACGGCTTGCCATCCACCAGACGCTGGCACGCTACGCCTTCGCCTTGGATCACGGAGATCTGATGGCGTTGGAGGATGTCCTGACCGAGGACACCATCTGGACGGCCTCGATCGCCGGTGAGGTCGAGCAGGGCGCGTTTCTGGGACGCGCGGCGGTTCTCAGCCTGGTGCGCGATGCAACGGAGACGCAAACCGAACAGCGAAGGCACAACCTCACCAACGTCGTCTTGCAGCGTGCGGACGCCGACACGGCGATGGTGTGGGCGTACCTGATGTTGACGTCGAACGCGGGTGGAAGCGCTGCCGTGATTGCGACCGGCTTCTACACGTTCACTCTGCAGCACGCTGAAGGCGAGTGGCGTATCGCGAAGGTGTTCGTCGGTCTGGACAACGCCATATGAAGCGCAGCGACTACTGAGGCGTACCCCGAGGCTGTAGCAGGCGCACTCCGACTTCCCCATCCTCCAGCACGGTGAACTCCCGGTGCCGCGCAGCGGCTGTGCCCGGCACCGACCATGATCGTCCCCACCGGCAACTGCCGGCGCCAAGGCCGTAGACGGCTCAGAGATTGTCGCTCCACTGTCCCCCGGCACGGCCGTCCACCGTTCCGTCGGTTCACTGCCGATCCTGCGCAAGACCAGCCCAGGAGAGGACGTCGTTCGCTCGTTCGGCAAACCCGACGGTCGGCAGCGGGGCGCTCCGGCCAGTTGTCCGCTCGGAGCCCATCGAGCCTCGTACCCACCACGTCACCAGAGCTGGAGAGCCCAGCTGGCGTTGCGGGCCGGGAGCGCGATTCCGTAAACACGAAGCCCCGCCCTGAGGGTCGAACCACTGCTCGCAGGCATCCGCATCACAGACCGGAGCCGACCTGCTCACCGGTGAGGTTCCCCAGGTCTCGGCTTTCGGTCGAACGCACCGCCTAAAGACGTTCGGAGTCTCGCCTGCCGGGTGGACGGATCGATGCGGCGACCGCGGTGGTCAGTTCGGGTGCGGGCACGGTGAGACCTGGGTTCGGGGAGCGGAAGCGACATGTGACGGTGACCGGAGCGGCTGGTCGGGTGTCGTGGTCGGCTCTATGCGGGAGGCGGGGAGACAGGCTGCGGCCAGTCCGCCCAAGATCAGCAGGCTGCCGAGAGCCGCGGTCATGGTGAGCTGCTCGTGCAGGACAAAACCACCGAGGATGGACGCGGCGAGGGGTTCGGCAAGGCGGAGAGTCCCCACGGCGGCCACATGCACCCCAGGAGCACGAGGGTGGAGACGTTCGCGAGGGACACGGCGAGACGGGGTGGCGCGGACACCGCGCGAAACGCTGAAAGCCATCCGAGCCGGCCGTGCGGGTATCCACGCACCGCACGGCTGGCAGGCGGTCGCGCTGTCCTCACTCGGTGTCCAACACCACTCCCACAGATTGCGGTCTCGAAGGCCATGACCGCGTCGGGTCAACCGGGCCAGGTGCCGGTCAGCTGGCGGGTGGCGGTGGCGCCGCCGCGGTCGACGGCGGCCTTGACGCCGGCGAAGATCGCACCCTGCAGGATGGCTGCCGACAGGACCTCGCGCCAGGTCCGCTGCTCGTCGGTGGCATCGGGGGCGTCCTCGTCGTGTCCGAGCTTCTTCCAGACCTGCTTGAACACCGCTCCGGCCAGCACGCCGCTGACGGCGCCCATGGCCATGCCGACCGGCTTGTAGGCGATCTTCGAGGCTTTCATCAGTGCCTCCTGGAGCGGCGGATGAGCAGCAGTGCGATGAGTGCGCCGGCCGCGGCGAGCAGCGGGGTGCGCTTGGCCCGTGCCGCCTGCATGCCCTGGCTGGCCTTCTCGCGTACCGGCTCCGGAGCCTTCTCCCGGGCCAGCTCTCCGACGTGCACGGCCTTGTCGCGGACCTGCCCGGTGGCCGCGGCGGCCTTGGCGCGCACCGGCTCCGGGGTCTTGTCCTGCACCACATGCGCCGCGTGTGCCGCCTTGTCCCGCAGCTGGGTCCTGACATGGACGGTCTTCTCGGCGGCCTGCTGTTTGACGGCCGTTGTCTTCTCGCGGGCGCGGGTCTTCACGTCTGTCTTGGCCGCGAGCGCCTCGACGGTCTCGCCGAGTTCCTCGCGGGTCGCCTCGACCTGCTCACGCAGTTCCTCCGGGGAGGGCGTGGCCTCGTCGCCGGTGTGCGGCTTGTCCTGGGTCATCGCTGTGCCTTTTCCTTGATCTCGGCTACATCGGCCTTGACACTGTCCACGGTCTGTTCGGGCGTCGGCGGGGATGCCTTGCTGATCTGCTGTTTGCCCAGAACGGCCATCACGGCGGTGACGGCGGCTAGGACGGCGGTGACGATCAGCGCCGCCACCCACACGTCCATGACGAGCGAGAGCGCGGCGATCACGGTGGCCACCAGTGCCTGCAGAGTGAGCACACCCACCAGGCCGGCGCCACCGAACAGGCCGCCGCCCTTGCCGAACCGCTTGCCCTTCTGGGTCATCTCCGCCTGCGCCAGGCGCATTTCATCGCGGACCAGCTGCGACAACTGCTGCGAGGCACGCTGGACCAGGTCGCCGACCGGTTCCTGCGCTCCGCCGCCGGGGCGGGAGGAGTTTTCTGCTGTCATGGTGCTCACCTGTTCTTCGTCGACGTTTGCGGCAGGCCCTGTGTCCTGCGGCCTTCAGTGCTTCGCCAGGGAGCTGGGCTGCCGTGGGTGGCGACCAATTCGGCGATCTCCTTCCACCATCCGATCGCGTGTCCGAGTACCCCGGCTGCGACGCATCACCGCTCGTCACAGCACACGTCGCACAGCAGCCGCTGCGCGCCCCGTACCAGGGCGACCGACGCCAGCCCGACGGCGCCGCCGACGGCCACGTCGCAGGAGTAGTGCGCACCACTGTTCACCCG
This sequence comes from Streptomyces sp. NPDC005483, assembly GCF_040606035.1. NCBI lineage: Bacteria > Bacillati > Actinomycetota > Actinomycetes > Kitasatosporales > Streptomycetaceae > Streptomyces > Streptomyces sp. NPDC005483. The sequence continues at coordinate 64,938 of NZ_JBEXEA010000040.1, read as the reverse complement.
CTCCGCGGCCACGGTCACCGCCGACAACCCGCGAATGGGGCACCGACGGCCGGCCACACCGGCAGGCCCGGACGGGAAAGGAGGAAGCGTCCTGGCGGTCCTGAAGTTCCTCCGCCGGCACCCACTCCCTGTGGCGGGCGCCGCCGGTACGGCTTCTTTGCGACCACGCTGGATGACCAGCGGCTTCCCGTCCCGGACTGTCCGACACCGGGCCCGTGACCGAGTCGACGTCACCGACGCACACGGTCCGGGAATGGGCCCGCGACGGTGATATCGCCGTTCAGGATTCAAGGCGGCGGCGGTCCTCTTCGTCCCACTTGCGGGTGTCCCGCGGCTGGACGTACGGCTCCTTTCCGGCTGGATGGCCGCCGGCGACGGCCCGCTGGCGGTGCATCTCGGCGTCGAACTCCAGGCCGAGCAGAATCGCCAGGTTCGTGATCCACAGCCACACCAGGAAGATGATCACGCCGGCGAGAGCGCCGTAGGTCTTGTTGTAGGAGGCGAAGTTCGCCACATACAGCGCGAAGGCGGCGGAGGCGATCACCCAGATCACCAGTGCCAGGAAACTGCCTGGCGTGACCCAGCGGAAGCCGCGGACCTTCGCGTTCGGAGTCGCCCAGTACAGGATCGCGATCATGACCGTGACCAGGATGATGAGGACCGGCCACTTCGCTATCGACCACACTGTCAAGAACGTGTCCCCGACGCCCAGCGCGGTACCGACCTGCCGGGCGAGTCCGCCGGTGAAGACGACGATCAGCGCGCTGATCACCGCCAGGACCATCAGCACCACCGTCACGCCCAGCCGGACCGGCATCACCTTCCACACCGGCCGGCCCTCGGGGATGTCGTAGACCGCGTTCGCGCTGCGGATGAATGCCGCGACATAGCCGGACGCCGACCACACCGCGAGGACCAGGCCGACGATCGCCATGATCGAGCCGATCCCGGCGTTGCCCTGCATCTGCTTCACCGCGTTGGTCAGGACATCGCGTGCCGCACCCGGGGCGAGTTTCTGGAGGTTGTCCAACACCTGCTTCGTCGCCGACTGGCCGACGATCCCCAGCAGCGAGATCAGCGCCAGCAGGGCCGGGAACAGCGCCAGGATCCCGTAGTAGGTCAGCGCCGCGGCCCGGTCGGTCAGCTCATCCTTCTTGAACTCCTTCAGGGTGCCTTTCAGCACCGTCCCCCAGGAGCCCTTGGGCAGGTCCGTCGGAGTGTCCGGCGCCTGCTGCTCCACCTGCTCATCCGGTCCGGCACCCGTCCCCCGCCCGGCTTCGACCTCCTGGTCTGCCGCGGTGTGCCCGCCGTGCCTTCCGTGCCGTTTCAGTGTCCTTACCATGCCCGTCGGGTATCCGGGCGAGAACAGCCCATACCTGGCATTCAGGACAAAATTTTACTTCTGCCCATCGTCCGCCACCTCGTCGACGCCTCCGGCGCCACCCTCACACTCCACCCCGCCCCCAATACCGGCCTCGATGCCCGCATCCACCTCCGGCCCGTCACCACGCGCCCGCGTGGGCCGCGCTCGGGCGGGGAGGACTCTGGCCCCCGCCGTCCCCTCCGTCCCCTCAGCCGGCGAACACACACCGCCAGTCGGCGGTGAGGCCCCCCCGCAGCCCCAGGAACAGGCGGCATTGCCCCGGCTCCGAGCGGGCCGGTGCGACGCCAACCAATGCTGCTCGCCGCCGAACTCGCAGCGGGGTGGTGCGTCGTGGCGTGGGGGCCGGCCGCCCCGGCTCCCCGTTCTCTTCCGGTTGGCGGCCTGGTCCCTTTCCTCCGGGATGAACTCCGGCGTGCGGTTCAGCGGAGATCAGCCGGGCCACCGACAACTGGATTCGGGGAAGGCAGACCGGAGATGTCCGCAGAATTCATCGGCGGTGGCGATGCCGGGTGGGTCCTCACGTCGCCCGGATCGCGTCCGCCGGGGCCGTGCGCAACGCCTGGCGGGTGGGGAGTTCGATCGTGAGGAAGGCCGTCGTCACGATCGTCGCCGCGACGGCGGGCAGCAGCCAGGCCGGGCCTGCCGGCCAGGGGCGGTCGAGGAAGCTCTGGCCGAGGAGGGCGAGCGGGAGGGCGGAGAGGAGCAGGCCGGAGACGAGCGCCGCCGCGGCGATCACGGCCGCCTCGCGGCGCATCATCGCCCGGATCTGCCGCGGCGTCGTGCCGACCAGCCGCAGCGCGGCGATCTCCGTACGGCGCTGGGCCGTGGCCGCGACCAGCTTGTTGGCGATGCTGAGGAGGAGGTAGCCGAGGAGTACGACGATCGTCGCGAGGTTGATCCACACCTCGGGTGGGGTGTCCTGCTTGCCGCCGGAGGCCGTTTTGGATGTGTTCTCCAGGGTCAGGCCCGGGCGTGACGCCGTCAGATCGGCCAGTGCGCGTGCCGCCGTCGCCGTGCCGTCCGTGCGGACGAGGAAGCTCTGGGTGAGGCCGGAGGTGGTGTGGCCGGCCATGAGGTCCCCGGAGACGATCAGTGAGCCGAAGCCCAGGCCCCGGTCGTACACGGCCGCCACCCGCGCCTCGGTCCGCGTGCCGTCGCCGAGGACCAGCCGGATCCGCCGGCCGAGTCCGGCGTCCCGCGAAGCGGCGACCTCGCTGCTCACGGCGACCGTGGCGCCGGTCAGGCCGGCCAGCCCGCCCTCCCGCACCCCGGGGTCGAGGACCCCGACCGCGTCCGGCGTGGCGATCAGCGCCGGTACCGACTCCACATCGGGGTCGCCGAACATCTCGTACGGCCAGACGACGGTCGTCGAGCCGACGGGTGCGGCGGACCGCACGCCGGGCAGCTTCCGTACGGCGTCCCGCGTGCCGGCCGGCAGGCCGCCGAGGGCCGGTGCGCTCAGCCGGTACTGGGCGAGCGTGCCGGTGCGGGTGTCCTGCGCGGTCGCCGCGAGGACGGTGGTCTGCGCGAGGGTGTAGGTCAGGACAAACACGACCGCCATCGCCAGCGGGCTGACCACTGCGGCGACCCGCAGCGCGTACGCCTGTACGTTGGCGAGGGCGAGCCAGGTCGGCGCGGGCGTCCCCGGCCGCAGCCGACGTACGGCGGCCGCCCCGGCCGTGCGGACCAGGGCCGGGCCGCACAGCGCCAGGCCGATCGCGGCGACGATCCCGGCGATGGAGGTGGCCGACGCGCCGATCACCGTGCGGGTCAGCAGCGGGGTGACGGACAGCGCGCACGCGGCGGCGATCAGCAGAAACCCGGTGAGGGTACGGCCCTTCGAGGGCTTGCTCGGTTCGCTCCGCGACTCGGCGACGGCCTCCGTCGCGGGCATCCGTGAGGTGCGCCAGGCCGCGCTCCGGGCGGAGATCTGCACGGTCAGGGCGAGCAGGAGGAGGGTGGCGAGGGCGGGCAACTGGCTGACGGTCAGCGGGAGTTCGGGGGGCAGGACGCCTCGGTCGGCGAGCATGTCGTGGAAGCGGCCCGCGAGGAGGTAACCGAGGGCCACTCCGGGGGCCAGGGCCACGGCGGCCACCACGGAGGACTGCGCGGCGGCCAGCCGACGGATCTGTCGCGGGGTCGCCCCGACCGCCCGCATCAGCGCCAGGTCGCGTCGCTGCCCGGCGATCGATACACCCAGCGCGCCCGCCGTGACGAACCCGGTGATCAGCAGCACGATCCCGCCGAGCGAACCGGCGAGCAGGATCAGCAGCGAGCGGGCCGTGCCGACGCCCGGCGCCACGGTCTCGCCGATGTCCGCGCCGGTGCGGACGGTCAGCCCGGTACCGGCCACCCGGTCGCGCACCTCCTCGGCGACCGCCTCGCCGGTTCCGGGCGCGGTGCGCAGGCCGATCAGGTCGTAGCGGTGCGCGCCGTCGCGGCCCGCGAGGCGTACGGCCGTGGCATCGGCGAAGTACACGCCCGCGCCCGGCGCGTCGACCACCGCGGCGACGCGGTAGCGCACAGCGGGGCGGCCGCCCGCAACGACCTGAACCCGGTCCCCGGTGCGCAGACCGGTCGCGGCGGGGACGGCGATCTCGTCCGCTCCGGCCGGCGCGCGACCGGTGACGCGCGGACGGGCCAGCAGCTCGGTGGAGGACCAGCCGTGTCCGGCGGCCGAGGGGTCGTCGGCGGTCGGTACGACCCCTCCCCCGGCGTCGACCAGCGCGGCCGGGAAGCCGAGGTCTCCGACCATGGCCGTCACCCCGGGCAGGCCCGAGAGCCGGTCGATCAGCGACGACGGGATGCGGGCGCGCTCGGGGAGGGCGAGCGGCAGGTCGCCGTCCGAGTGGTACTCCTGGACAGCCGCGACGACGATGTCCGCGCCGCCGAGTCGGCCCGGCGGCAGCTGTGAGCGGAGCCCGGACTCGGCCAGCACACCGGTGCTGGTGATCAGGGCGGCCCCGCCGAGTACCGCGCACACCACGGCGAGCATCGCGGTGATCCGGTGTGCGGCCATACGCAGGGCGATCGGGAAGAGGGGGAGGCGGGAAGGGGTGCGGAAGTGCTCGGACATGGGTCAGCAGTCTCCCAACGCGACGAGATGCGAGGCCAGTTGGGGCGCGGTGGGATGGTCCAGGGCTGCGACGACCCGGCCGTCGGCCATCACCAGCGCCTTGTGGGCGCGGGCCGCGGCGGCCGGGTCGTGGGTCACCATCACCACCGTCTGGCCCAGTTCGTCGACCAGGGAGCGCAGCAGCTCCAGCACCTCGTGCGCGCTGCGCAGATCGAGCGCTCCGGTCGGCTCGTCGGCGAACACGACGGCCGGACGGGTCGCCAAGGCCCGTACCACGGCAGCGCGTTGCTGCTGTCCGCCGGAGAGTGAGGCGGGGCGTCGGCCGAGCCGTCCGGCCAGGCCGACGCGCTCCACCAGGGCCCCGATCCACTCCCGATCCGGGGCTCGGCCGGCGAGCCGCAGCGGGAGCGTGATGTTGTCCTCGATGGTGAGCGACGGAATCAGGTTGTAGGCCTGGAACACGAACCCGACGCGCTCGCGCCGCAGTTCGGTACGGCGGGTCTCGTTCAGGCCGGCGATCTCGTGGCCGTCGATGCGGACGCTGCCCGAGGTCGGCGAGTCCAGCCCGGCCGCGCAGTGCATCAGGGTGCTCTTGCCGGAGCCCGAGGGGCCCATCACGGCGAGGAAGGTGCCGGGCCGGACAGTCAGGGACACCTCGTCGAGGGCCTTCACATCACCCGGGTAGGTCTTGGTCAGGCGCTCCAACGCGATGGCAGGGGCAGGAGCGGGCACGGTGGCCCGTACGGCACTCGTCGCGAGGTTCACCGGCGGCCGCCCTTCATTCGGCGTACGACGAGAGCGGTGGCCGCGAGCCCGGTGACCGCGCCGCACGCGAGATTCACGGCGACACCGACGGCGGCGTAGGAGGCAACCATGTTGGCGACCGCGCTGATCACCAGGACCAGCCAGAGGAGGACGCGGGTGACCTCGCCGCGGGTGACGGCCTGGGCGGGGGTGTCGTGGTGCGCGTCAGGGACGCTCAGTCGGTAGGGGTCGGTGGTCGCCATCGCGGGCTCCTTCGGCGGGACTGGGCTGATGTCTCGGCCGGCGTCCCGGCTGATGTCTCCGACGCTACGGACCGCGCCCCTCCTCGGCCGATCCCACCAACCGCCCGATCGGTAGTACAGCCTGCTGTACCTAACGACGAAGTGGGCCTGTCTGTAGGGGCGTTGACGGCATATCAGGAGCGGAGCGAGCATGACGACAACCGACCCCACGCGCACCGCGGGCCCCACGGACACGGTGCCGCGCTCGGGTAGCTCGTCGGCGGGCTCGGGACGGCGGCGACGGCGACGGCGACGGCGATGGGCGTCCTGGTGCTGGCGGCCCTCGCCGCAGTGGCCGCATCGGCCGAGGTGGGCCTGCTTGGGAGTTCCACCTGCACCACCAGGCCCATAGCGCGGTCGGCTTGACCAAGCGCTCCCCTACGGTGGCCAGCGGCGCGCGGCCGCGCAGGCGTGGCTGGACGCGCAGGTGTGGGAGGAGTGCGCGATGGAGCAGTTTGCAGCGCTCTTCGGCGACTGCCACGACTACTTCGGCAGCTACGCCTGGCAGAAAAGCTGGGCGGCCGCCCCCGGGTCGTGGGCGATACACGGGCCGTCATCAGGCGGTTGGAGGAAGTGGCCACTTACCCCAGCCCCTTCGCCCCTGGGAGGAGCCCGCTGCCGCGTGACGCCGTCAGGGCCGCGGTCGTTGAACAGCGCCTGCGGAGCAAGGGATGAACCTGCTAGGCCCCCGCTCGGGTTCTGGAGGCTTCCTCCTCCCGGGCCCGCCGACAACCGCCGGCGCGGCGTGAGCGTTCGTGGCTGAGATGCCCAACGCCTTCACTCCGACCACCCGGGCGGAGCGGGACACCGGAGCCCTTTGGCTAAAGGTCAATGCTTCGCCCAGCCGGGAACGTCTCCTGCCGGCACGCCGGCCGGGCTGCCCGGCTCAGCCGTTCAGGATGCCGCCGACCTTGGTGACGGGGATCGTGTCCGCGGCCCGCGGGACCGTCACGCGGACCGGCTCACCGATGTCCGACAGAGCCATGGTCAGCGTCACCCGCGCGCCGGACAGGTTGACGCTCATGCGGGTCTTCACCAAGCGTCCCCGGCCGTCGACCCACGCGTCCGCGAAGACCGGGAGGTCGCTGCCCAGGGCGTCGCGGGCTTGGTCCGTCTTCGTGCGAACATCCGGGGTCATGCGCAAAGTGACGGTCCGGTGGTCGAGGATGCCGCGGTAGCGCACTGTGCGCACCCCCTGGACCTTCTCCTCGCCCTGTCGAGAGATCTTGCGCATTGCGGCGATCTGCTGCAGGACGTGCTCGGGATCGTTGAGCGGGGCCCGCAGCAGGTAGTGAGTCTGCGCTTTGTCCCGGGGCACAACCCCCCAGGCATCCTCGCCGATCCCCTGGACGCCGCTGATGTATATCTTGCCGTCCGCGAAGACCTGGTCGCTGTGGTCGATGGCGCCGCCGGGAAAGTCGACCGCGAGGTGGCCCCTGTCCGCGGCGAAGTCGAAGCCGCCGGTGACCGTGAGGCCGTACACCTGGCCCTCACCCTCCAGCTCGATCTCCTGGCGGAACCCGGCACTGTCCTCGCGGAGAGCCGCGACGGCCGCTCGCACGGCGGAGCGGGGGCCGGACGAGGACGTCGGAGGCGGTGACGCGGCTGCGGGCTCGTCACGGCTTCCGGCGTCGGAGGTGGAGCAGCCGGCGCACAGCAGCGCGGCGGCAGCGGCGGCAACGGTGAGCACGAGAGGACGGCGCATGGGATTCTCCGAAGTTCTTGGGCGAGCACTCGGCCATTTCCGTACCGCCTCGCGCGGAGATCTTACGAAATTGCGCACAGGGGTGCGAACAAAATGCGATGGAAGCGCGCACGTTCCTCTACCAGAGCGGCGAAACGCGACGGCTCATGGAGGACGCGGCAGCCCATGCCACCCGTGGTGCCGACGCAGGGGCAGCCTGTCCCCCACGCCGGCACGCTGACGGACGAAGACCGTGAAGCCGAGGCGGCCCGCGGCCCACGGCCTGGCACGCATGCAGCACCTCACGGAACTGAAACGCCGTGAGATGCCGGGAACACCCTGATCGTCGGGCGGCCCACTTTCCGCTCATCGGCCCGCGGGGCAGGTGGCGTAGCCGACTCGGAGGTCGACCACGCCGGCAGCCGTTGGGTCAGGGGCACAGGCCACGGTCGGAGTTGTAGTTGATGTCGATCGAACCGCTCCAGGTCATGCACAGGCCGGGCTTGGGCAGGTCCTTGTACACCGGGCCGGCGAAGGTCGTGTAGGAGCCGGAATCTTTCTCAGGGGTGCTGCTGGTCGGCCAGGTGTCCAGGGTGACTTCCAAGAACACGCGGGCACCGGGCTTGCTGCGCACGGTGACGGCGCACCATTGCTTGTCCGCGGAGCTGTAGGCGACGTAGGTGGTGGCGGCCACGGTGGTCTGCGAGGACTTGATCGGGGTCGAGGTGAAGACCTCGTACCCGGTGCCGCACGCCCCGTTGTAGGCGCCGGCAGTGGCGGCCGAGGCCGGCGCGGTCGCGGCGAGCGTGCCGCCCAGGGCCAGGATGGCAAGGGCGCCGGCGGTGGCTGCCTTGTGGCGCGTGGACTTCATGGTGTTCCCCCTGTTGATGTCACGGCGGGACGGCCGGTCGTCGCCGTCCACGCAGAGTGAGACCGGGCAGCCCCACTGACAGTTGTGGGCTTTCTTGTCGCGGTCCTGTCACCGGTGTCACAAGAGCCGTTACGACCACCAAAACCCAAGGGCACTCACGACTCGGTGGCAGCAGCCCGCACGCCCCGCGCGCTGCCCCACTCCGTCCAGAACTCATGTCGGGGCCTGGCCGGAACACAGCCCGCCATTCGCGGTGATCGTATGGAGAACTGCCTGACTTCTCCGATGAACCTGGCTTGGGGCTTCGCGCACCGTGAGACTGGCAGCCAGGCGTAGCGGCCTGTCCGAGTAGCGTGCCGGCCGCCGCACTTCACTGGCCGAGCGTCGATCGAGGAGTCCAGATGCATCTGCGCAAACGTGCGATTGTCGCCGTGTTCATGACCACCGCGGCCTTCACCGTCCTCGCCCCGCAGGCCGTGGCCGCCCCCATGCCCTGGGAGACCAGCAAGACTCCGACGATCACCACCCACCACGTCCCCTCCACAGCCACCAGCGAGAGCGGCACGGTCACCGTGTTGTGCGTCGGCGGCTGCTACCAGTAGATGGCCTGGCCGGGGACGTGAAGGCAGTAGGGTCCAGGGGTCAGGGAGGGTTGGCGCTCCCCGATCCGACGCCACCACCCCGCGCAACGACCACGACGGCTTCATCGGCGACGCCTCCTGGCAGCTCCACCACCGTGAACGCCCCCCTTCCAGACCAACGCACGTGGCGATGCCATACCCGGCCACCTTCCCGGCTGTCGCAGCTTCCTCGGGGACGACGAACGCGTCCCGGATCGCGCTGTGCAGGGTGGGACGATGGCCGGGGTGGACGTGCTCTGGGTTGTGCAGCAGGCCCAGGTCCAGCCGCTCGCGGCCGAGCTGCTCGCGGTTGTGGGCCGCTCTGCCAACGCACATAGTCCGGAGTGAGCTTGTGCCTGCACTCACTGCCGGCCCGGCGCCCAGCTCCACATCATCGGCCCGGCCGCCACGGCCCGGCGCGGGCAACCGTCCGAGGTGACGCGAAGTGCGGGGGCGGCCCGCTCCTCAGAGCGCGCCTCCCAGCGTGGCACGAGTTCTTCGATCGACTCGCCGAGATGTTGGCGCGGCGCCACAGGCTGCGGGGAGGGGCCATGGCCGCGCGGGCCTGCTTGATCTTCGAGCTCAAGCACCCGCGCGGCCTCGTGATGTCACGGCCCTGCCCGGGAGACTGTCAGACCCGGTCCAGGGGCCGGTGCGGACCGCTGGGAAGTTCCATTTCGATGGTGTCGCCAGGGCGCACCATGCCGCCTTCCCTCACGATGCTCATGATTCCGGCTTTACGCACGATGTTCCCCGCCTCATCGCGGCCGACGACCTGCTTCAGCAGCCCGTCCTGGAAGTTGTCGATCTGCAGGCAGGGATTGCGGAGCCCGGTGACTTCCAGGACCGCGGAGTCGCCGATGCGCAGCAATGTGCCGACCGGCAGACCGAGCAGATCGATGCCACGCGTGGTGATGTTCTCGCCGAGGTCGCCGGGCGCCACCTTGAACCCTTCTTCGCCGACCTCGGCGAAGAGTTCTTCATGAATGAGGTGGACCTGGCGCAGGTTCGGCTGGGTGGGATCCTGCGCGACGCGCGATCGGTGCTTGACCGTCACCCCGGCGTGCACGTCCCCCTCCACACCGAGCCCTGCAAGCAACCTGACGCTGTCCCGGCTCGGCTTGGTGAACGAGTACTCCCCGTTGCTGCTGACCGCCGTCACTGTCCCGCTCATACCTCGGACCCCCCTCGTCGGTAACTGTGATCAGTCACGAGCCTAGCCCTGGCCCTTCAAGGCACCACCACATTTGCGATCAATCGTGGATGGGGCCGTAAGCCGGGTGAGCATCTTCCCGTAGCGGTCTGCGTACAACGACCCCTTCGACGACGACGTGGTGGCCGGCGTCCGGCGCGCATCGGGCAGTCAGGTCAATGCCGCTCGGCGAGCCGGAGCGCGGTTCGAACAGCGAAACCTTTGCCTCGCGGCGGCTTGGTACGACTTCCCAACCTGCCCGGCCTCGCGCGCGGCCCGCCGTCGCGCGCGAGCAACGCCCCAGGTACCCGCCCCCCTTTCGCTGCCCGGGACTTGTCCCACCCATCTCTGTTCTTCCTGCGGTGAAGCGTGGATTCGAGGGGGCGTAGAGGGGATGTCTGCCTCCCGGCCACGACCTGCAGGGCGCGACGACCCGCTGGTTCGTGGGCAGACCAGTGAGGAGGTGTGGAAGCTTGTCGGCCGGGTTGCGGGGATGCGGGCCTGGTCGACGACAGTGTTGTCGCCTCGTGACCGTGATCGGGCCTTGGTGATCGGGCCTTGGCGATCGGCTCTTGTGCTCCGGGGCGACTGCTGGCCTGTCCGAGGCGTTCCACGGTGGTTGTGGCCGGATTTCGTCACCACTGGGTCACAGGTCGGAGTGCGGGAGAACTGCCAACTCCACGGTTCTGTCTGGTTCGACGGGGGCGGCGAGAAGCCGCGCTCCGGACAACTGGGACTCGGGGGGACAGCATGCGGTACGTGAACGGAATGCGCGGTTCGGCGGTGGCGATCGTCGTGGCTGCGGCGGCGCTTGCGGTGGCGGGATGTCAGCCCGGTGCGGGCGGCACGGATACCGCGGACGGCGGCGTCACCCCGTCCGGGGCCGTCAGCTCAGCGGCCTCCTCCTCCACGCCCGGCGCCCCGAAGCCCGCCGGCTCCGCCTCCGGTTCCCCCACGCCCTCCAGCCCCTCGACGGCCTCCGCCTCCCGGCCCGCGCCCGCCGCCTCCGTACCTGCGTCGTCCGCACCCGCTGCGGGCGGTTCGGCGGCGACCTGTGGCGCGAGCAGTCTGAAGGCGACCGCCCGTCAGGCCGCCGTGCGGCCGGCCGGTACGGGGACCGGGGCGGCCGTCGTCGAGTTCACCAACGTGTCCGCACAGACGTGCGTCCTCAAGGGGCATCCCACGGTGGCCGGCGCCGCGAACGGCTCTCCCGAGTTGAACGTGCCGCTCACCGTCAAGCCGACCGGTGCCGCGGCGTCGGTGAAGGTGGCCCCCGGTGCCAAGGCGTGGGTGAAGCTGACGTTCGTGCAGGTGCAGGGAGAGGGCGACGGGTACTGCGTGTCCGGTTCAGCGCCCGTGCTGTATCCCACGATGGTTGTCCGGCTGCCGGGGTCCGGGGCGCACCAGGTGGCCCTGGACGACGGGCAGTTCGCCGAATGCGACGACACCGTGACCGTCACCGCCGTATCGGCGGTCAAGCCTTCTTGACCGCTTCCAGGCGCAACACCGGCGCGTGCAGCAGGACGGTCCGAGCGGAGCGGTGTCAGTTCTCATCTACCGCCGATGGTGGCGTGGCTGTCGTAAACCGACACCCTGTGACACCTACGGTTTGGCCGACGAGGTGATCGGCGATCCGGCCGGGGCTGCGGAGTCAGGCGCCCCCGCGTAATCGGGCAGCTCGATGCCGTTGATCGCGCGCCCGACCAGCTCGGTGAACCATTCGCCGGCGAAATCGGGGCGCGGCTCGGCGTCTGGCCCGGGGACGTCGCGGCTGCGGGCGTTCAACTGGCCGATCTCCTGGTTGGCCTCGACGAACGAGCGCATCCGCGCCTCGTAGCGGGCGAACCCGGTGTCGGGGTCCCATCCGGCAGCGGCCAGTTCTCCGGCCAGCAGGTAGGCACCGACCAGCGCCAGCCCGGTGCCCTGGCCGGACATCGGCGACGAGCTGAACGCCGCGTCCCCGAGCAACGCCACCCGTCCACTCGACCAGCGGCCCATCACCACCTGGGCGACCTGGTCGAGGTAGAAGTCCGGCGTGTCGTCCAGGTGCGCGAGGATGTCCGGGGTCAGCCAGCCCAGGCCCGCCGTCCGCTCACGCAGCAGACGCTTCTGGGCTGCGACGTCACGGTGGTCGATGTCGAAGTCAGCCGAGGGGAGGTAGAACATGGCCATCGCCAGGGTGGCGTCCTGGATGGGCCGCAGGAGGGCGGACCGCCCGGACTCCTGGTCCTGGTACTCGAGCAGCCAGCGGTCCAGCCCGAACTCGTTGGGCACACTGTAGAAGGCCAGCACGTGCCCGAGGTGGCGGAGGAACCGCTCATGCGGCCCGAAGACCATCGCTCGCAGCTCCGAGTGCAGCCCGTCTGCCCCGACCACCAGGTCGAAACGCCGCCGGTTGCCGCCCGCGAAGACCACGTCGACCCCGTCCGCGTCCTGGGCGAGCTCGGCGATTCGGTCGCCGAAGACGTACTCGACGCCGTCGCGGGTGTCGTCGTAGAGCACCTGGCACAGGTCCCCGCGCAGGATCTCGATGTCCGCGATGAACCCGTCGCCACCGTCGTCGTCAGCGCGGAAGGTCTCCAGCACCTTCCCGTCCGCGTCCACGGTGTGGGCGCCGGCGGTGTCGGTGCACGCCGCGCGCACCGCCGCGTCCAGCCCCATGCGCCCGATGACCTCCTTGGCGACCCCGCGCGCGTCCACCGCCTGCCCGCCGGGACGCAGCTCGGGAGCCCGCTCCACCACGGTCACCTCAGCCCCCCGCCGGCGCAGCCAGTGGGCCAACGCGGGCCCCGCGATGCTCGCTCCCGCCACCAACACCCTGGGACCGCTCACCCGTGCCCCCGGCTCGCCAGTCCGGACGGTGTACTCCTGCTCGGAGTCGTCGACGCTCATCACAGCCTCCATCTGGCTTCCTCCCGCGCTGGAATGGCCCCAGCACAGGCCCACCGGTGTCGGTGTATCCAGCCGTATCGACCACGGATCCGCACAAAACTCATCGGTCACGGCTGACATTGATGAGAAACGCCAACTACAACGAGACACACACCAACCGAGACTGGAGACGCTGAAAGGACCAGTTGGAACGGACATCAAGCAGCACCGGTCTCACCTCCAGGGGGACGGGGGCAGGGGTTGGGGATGAGTTAGGAGGCGTCCCGACGCCCAGCTCCACATCATCGACTTTAGTCTCCGCCGGGTGGCTGTGACGTTGTTCAGCGGGCCCCCGGCAGGACGCCTTGCAGCGGCCCTGGACGTCTTCAAGCGGCCCCGGATCGGCCTGCGCCGGGACCCCTCGATGGGCGTATTGCACTGCTCGCATCGCGACGCGCGGACCGACGGTGCGTCCTGTCTGGTTCCTCTGGGAAGAGGGAGCCTTCTGGACCTTGACAGGCCCATGGGCCCGGTCGTTCGGCCACGTGAAGGATGACCTGCGCATCGCTCGCGTGGTGGACGAAGGCAATCTCGCGACGGGTCGCGTCCGGCAAGTGATCGCTCGAGGTCGCGCCGAGCTGGTGCCTTTCGACGTGGCGAGGGGGCGGCGGAAGCTGAGCCGCTCCCTGGGAGCCGACGGAGCTCTGTGAGACGCGCGCTTCGTGCACTACCTGCACGATGATCCGGGGGAACGAGGCACCTTGTGGCTGCGTTTGGTGCCTGTCTCGCTCACCGCGCAGGATCTCAGTTACTCCGTCGCGTCGTGACGGTGCACTTCGCTACGTCATTCTTCCGCGCCTTGGTACGGGCGAGCGGCAGCACTCGGTTCCGGTCTCGATGACCGAGGCGTTCAGGGAGGCGGTCCACGATCACCGCGTAGAGCCGTGGGTCGATGACGTGGCTGTGTCCGTTCGCTCGGACTCTGGTCCACTTCTTGTGGTCGCGCACGCAGCGTGAAACGACTGCTCATCATCATTGATCAGCCCGAAGCCCTCCGGGAACTCTTCCAGGAACTCGCGACGAGCCGGGTTGCCCTCGGCGGCTGCCATCTCCCCGACCAACTCGATCAACTCCTGTCGTTGATCACTCGGCAACGTGCTGACCACGTGGGCCACCCCCTCCATGACCTTGACCGTGTCGTCCTGATTTATCTGCTCGTCTTCGCTGCCCTCGATGAACCACAGGACATCGACCAAAGCCTCGGCCAAGGCACGGGTCAAAGACGGGTACGAGGACGTCACGAGGGCCTCCCGGCGGATCAACGGCAGAGTCCGGCCATCCCACCACACACCACTGACAACACTGTCCGTGAGCCTTCACAAGAAGTGGACCAGAGCCTCAGTTTGGGCAGCACCAAAGCCCCGCCCGGCCTGCTCACCTGGTGCGATGATCATCCTCGTGTCTTCGCTGCTCGCCCCGGACTGGGAGGACGAAAAGACGTGGATGTGTATGAAGCCGTGGACAGTCGCCGGGCAGTGCGGGCGTTCAGCGATGAGCCGATCCCCAAAGAGATGCTCGAACGAGTGCTGGCTGCAGCAACACGGGCTCCGTCGAGTGGGAACCTCCAGCCGTGGCACGTGTACGTCGTGACCGGCGAGCCCCTGGCCGAACTGAAGAGGCGCGCGTCGGCCAGAGCGCTGGCGGGCGACCCGGGTGACGTACGGGAGTATCCGATGTACCCGGCCGAACTGGCCTCGCCGTATCTGGAGCGCTTCGCCGCCGCGGCCACCCAGCGGTACAAGGCGCTGGGCATCGAGCGCGACGACCCCGACAGGCCCATGAAGATCGCCGCCTTGAACTCGGAGGCGTTCGGGGCGCCGGTCGTGCTGTTCTGCTATCTCGACCGGTCGATGGGGCCCGGGCAGTGGGGGGACGCGGGGATGTATTTGCAGACGGTCATGCTGTTGTTGAGGGCAGAAGGGTTGCACAGCTGCCCCCAGGTGATGTGGACGATGTATCGCGAGACCGTCAGCCAGATGGTCGGAGCCGAGGACGGGCTCGTGCTGTTCTGCGGCGTCTCGGTGGGATTCGAAAAGGAAGGCGTGCCACAACTGCGCACCGGGCGGGCGGACATGACAGAGACCGTGAGCTTCATCGGAGTGTGACCCGCTGACCGTTGATCCTCGCGGCCGGTGTACCAGCCGGACCACGGGCGTGCAGCCATAGTTCGCGGCCAGGTCCGTCGGCACGCCGAGCGCGAGCCCAACGGGGAAGCGACAGACTGCGTACAACGATGAGATCGTCTCGCCCGACAGCGGCGAAATGAAGTCGGCGGCCCGCCGGCGTGCGCAGTGCGAGGGGGTGGAGCCCCCTCCGCCGCGCTGCGCGGGGTCGAGACCGAGTGGTGGTGCGGGCACCGGAGCCCGCTGCGCACCCCAGCCGCCGCCAGGAGGCGTCATAGGCACGAGGGGAAATGACGCGGGCAGGGGAATGTGATCCGGCTCCAAGGGTTCCATCAGGCGGCCGATTCTGCGGGAGACGCAACCGGGCGCGGGCGACGCGGCGTCGCGACTAGGCCCTTGACAGGCGAACGCTGCCCGGGAGGGACGCCGGTCGCGGGCCATTTCACCGGCGGGCCGTACCTCTTGTCGCGATGATCGACGACCGGTACAACAGGAGCGTGACCGACCCTTTCACGCCACCCCCGGACGGCCAGCTCACCCGGCCAGCCGCGCCCGTCCCGGCGGGCAAGACGCGGCGGACCAAGGAGTCGACCGGAGGCATGTTCGCGGCCTTCGCGGCCTTCTGGGGCGTACAAATGCTGGTCTTCGAGCCCGCGAGCCAGCTGCTTCCCGAGTACGAGCACACCGTCACCGCCCTGACGGGACTGCTTGCCGCAGCGGCTGCCTATCCACTCGCGACCTGGTGGCTCAAACGCCTACCCTGTCTGACTCATTCAAGCGGCAAACAGTAGCGCAACGGCCAGTCGACGGGCCCGGGACCTCACACGTCCACCGCAGCGGTGGCCAGCCGACCCCAGCCGTGGCGACCGCGCTCGCCGCCACATACAACGGGGCGCGGCGTAGCCGAACCCGGCCCCGCGTCTCCACCGTGATCCCTCCGCTGGTGGCGCCTTACTTCTCCCGGCGTTTGCGCACCTCCGGCTGCCATCGGGCCCGTACTGCGTCGCTCGCCGCGCTTGCCGAGACCAGTCCTCTTCGCCGTACGGCCGTCGGCGTCTGGGGGGGGCAACTCGCGGCGGTTGACCGTTTGTCTACGTGTGGGCTGCGGAGGGGACAGTGTCCCCGGGCCTCACCCTCCGCCCATGGGGACGATCGTCCGGCTGAAGCCCCATGGAGCACCCCGCCGAGAGGCGACCGCCCTCCGCCACCACATATGGCCCCGGCTGGTCTCCCCCGTCCAGCCCCGCACCGGCGACCGACACAGACCCATCAAAGGCATTCCGGCATACGACAGCCACCCGCTCGGCCGCCTCTTCAGCCGAGATGAAGGGCGGCCAGGGCCGTGGTCCAACCGCTGACGGTGGCTGTCTGCCCAGCCGAGGGCGTGACCTGCCCCTTACAGACCGCAGTGTGCAGCTTCGTCTCCACCGGGTCCTTGGCCGTGCAGATAGGCGGCATGGAAAGCCTCAGCATCAAGGTGGGCATAGGCCCGAGTGAACATGTAGTTGTGACGCTCTGTGACTGCCGGGGAAGCCTGTGCGCGTCTTCCGTTTCAGGTCGCCCGCGTGGCCAGTCTGTGCAGGGCCCGCGAGGCCGGTGATCCGGGGTCGGCCGTGATCAGGACGACTTCTTGGTCTTCCTCGGGTACGAGCAGGACGTCACAGTTCAAGCGGAGCGCACCGGCTTCCGGGTGGTCGATGGTCTTGGTGCGGTGCCCGGGAGCGTGAACCGGACGTGTCTGCCAGATCTGCCGGAACTCCTCGCTGTCGGCGTGCAGTTCGGCCAGCAGGGCGGTCAACTGCGGGTCCTGCGGGTAGCGGTCGGCGGCCCGGCGCAGCCGCGCCACCACGATGTGCCCGAACTCCTCGGCGCTGGTGCCTTCGTACATCCGACCCTGGCCAAGGAAGCGGCGCCGGGCCAGGTTTGTCGTACCGCCAGCGAGGTCGCCGCCGAGCAGTGCCTGGGCCAGGGGGTTCCACGCGACTACACCGTACGCCGCGTCGGTGACGATGGCAGCGGTCTGCGGCAGCCGCTCCAGCATCCGGGCCACGTGCGGGCGCACCCGCCGCACGACGTCGCTGCCGGGCGGCGCGCTCGATCCCGCCAGGCGGAACAGGTGGCTGCGCTCGGCCGGTGTGAGCCGCAGCGCCTGGGCCAGCGCGTCCAGGATCCGGGCCGACGGCCGCGGTCCGCGGGCCTGCTCCAGCCGCGTGTAGTAGTCGACCGACATGTGGGCGAGGTCCGCCACCTCTTCGCGGCGCAGGCCCGGTGTGCGGCGTGCGGTGCCCGTCGTCGTCAGGCCGATCTCGTGCGGGCGCAGGCCCGACCGGCGGTCCCGCAGGAAGCGGGCCAGCTCCTGTCGCGCCATGCCGCCTCCCGCCGCCTGCCTGGTACAGGTTGTCCCTGGCAGAGCGCCCACCGCCAGAGGACCGTAGTTGCCATGAACGATCGCACAGCTCTGGTCACCGGTGCCAACAAGGGCATCGGCAAGCACATCGCCCGGCTGCTCGCCGCCGAGGGTCTCACGGTGTACGTGGGCTCCCGCGACCCGGGGCGCGGACAGCGGGCCGTCGAGGAGATCGGCGCCGGCGCCCGGCTGCTGGTCCTAGATGTGACGGATCCCGACGGCATCGCACAGACCGCGGCTCAGGTGGACCGCCTGGACGTGCTGGTCAACAACGCCGGCATCGCCCCCTCGCTGGCCCCGCCGGCCGGCACCGGCGTCGAGGAGTTCCGGCGCGCATACGAGACCAACGTGTTCGGAGTGGTGGCGGTGACCAACGCCTTCCTGCCCGCCCTGCGCCGGTCCCCGCACCCGCGCATCGTCAACATCTCCAGTGGCACCGCGTCGCTTACCTGGAGCACGAACCCCAATCCCCAGTTCACCCCGGGAAGCGGTGGCGCCGCCGCCTACCGGTCGTCCAAGGCCGCGCTCAACGCCCTCACGGTCTTCTACGCCCAGACGCTGGCCGAGGACGGCTTCAAGGTCAACGCGCTCGCCCCCGGCCGGCGGGCAACCGATCTCACCCCCGGGGCCGCCGCTACCGGCGACGACCCGGCCGAGGCCGCCCAAGGTGCCCTCCGCCTGGCCCTGCTGCCGGACGACGGCCCCACCGGTTGCTTCTTCTCCTGGGACGGAACCCCCGTGCCCTGGTGAATTGGTGATTGGTCATCAGTCATGGGCAGCGCCGAGCGGTTTCAGGCCCTGTTTGCCGCGGCCGACCGGCGAGCGCCCGGCGACCTCGCCTACGGCCGGGGCCTAGGTGATGGAGCCGTCAACGGTGATCCAGTCGAGCACGAGCCCGACGATCCGGTCGTTGGACTCCAGCGCGATCTGCTTGAGCCGGGTGAAGTCGCCGAGCCGGATCCGCTCGTCACGGCGGTTGCGGATGGTGGTCGCCGAGCAGGTCATGTCGGAGATGCAGCCGAACCGCAGAAGCTGCAGCAACTTGTCGAACACGATCCGGTCACTGAAGCGGGGCCGGTGGCACCCCAGCGTGTGGGACGGATCGACCGTCGGGCGCTCGGGCAGCAGGGCAGCGAACTGGTCCCAGAGCGGGCCGGTCAGCCATGATGGCAGCACGGGCACAGGTTCCCCCAGTGATCACAGAGCGTCGCAACTCCATGATCAAGGAGACATGTTCCCGCCTCGCCGACTGGGTTCCCGTCCCACCTATCTGCGTCCGAATCCTCCCTGCGCGCCCGCTACACCCAGGCCGCGGTCGCCCTGGCAACGAGCACGCTCATCCTGGCCGCACTCGCCGCCTCGCCACTGATGATCCTGGCCGTGTTCTGTGCAGGACTGCCCCTGACCCCGCTCTTCGTCCTCGCCTACCTCCCAGTCGACGAACGCATCGCCCCGTCCCGCCACACCGAGGCCAACGCCTGGCTCGGCTCCGGCCACAACCTCGGCTCCGCCGCCGGAGCGGCACTGGGCGGCCAGCTCATCGCCGCCACCGGCCCACGCGTCACCGCGATCACGCTCACCGCAGCAGCAGCTCTGGCGACCGCGCTCAGCCAGCGCCTGCCGACTCACTCAACGAAGGCGTTACGGCACGAACCGGTACCGAGACAGCACTCCCTGAAGCCTGACGCTGCATTCCTCACCTTGCCCCTGCCGTCCCGGGCACGGAAGGGCTGGGTGTGACTACCTCCGGACAGATGACATGTCGGCCCATCAGCTGGGCGCCGCCCGGGACCGCCCCGCTCCAGAGATCATGACCCGCTCACGATCTCCGAAGGGGAGCCTCGTTGTGCCTCCTAGCGAGGCCGAGAGACCTCAGGCCGCGTGACAGCCCGTGCGGTGAACCGAGGCAAGGCCATTGCCGGTGACGCACTCGACCAATCAGGTCGCCGTGGGGAACACATCGGGGGGAACTGCCTCACGCCTGGGCGAGAGGCGCGACCCGAACGGTGGCGCTGAGCGCCGCGCCCTGCAACGCCGTGATGCGCTCGATGACGAGCCCCAACAGCACGGCCGCCGCGAGCATGAGCGCCTCCGCCACCATGAGGAAGGCCGTCGACCCCGGGGCCGCCCGGCCCGCCACCATGATCACCAGCGCGTGCGTGATCCAGGCGATCCACCACAGGTTCACCAGTGTCGTGTCCCGCTTCGGCGCCCAGGACGCGGAGGTCGCGCGCCCGATGTCGCGGACGAACCGGCGCGGGACGAAGAAGTTGACCACGGGTATGAACCACGCGCCGATCGTCCAGCCCCGACTCGGGAGCGAGGCCTGGGGGGACAGTTCCTGGGCGTTGCGCCGGGACCGGGCGAGCCACACGAGGAACAGCACGATCGCAGGAGCCGACACATAGAGGAAGATCATGGAGATGAGGCCCGACCTGTGCAGGGACGCATCCGTGGGGTGCAGGTAGTGATCCCGGACTGCCACCGCGCGGAACGCGTCTGCCACGGCGGCCGCCGCTATCGCCGCCTGCGCTGAGCGGGCAAGGGTCCAGGGAGCTTTGCGGGCGGTACTCGTCATCGTCCAAAGCCTGTCTCGGAGGCATGTGCGGCCGCAGCGGACGCTGGGGTGAAGTGATCATAGGGTCAGGACATGCTCCCAGCGTTGCCGGGCGCTGATCCAGACCGGAACCGACTCCTACCGCTTCCAGGCGGCCATCGAGGACGAAGGCGGCTCCAGGAACACCGGGCGAGTTTGCCCTCGAACTTCCGGGCCGGTCAGTTCAGCAGGGTGGCCGTGAACGTCTTGCGGTGGTCCACCAGCCAGGTCTGCACCCGGTCCCAGCGTTCCCATCCACCACGCTCGGCCAACGCCTGGAGATAGACGGGGTCTTTGCCGGCCACGCGGCGAGCGACGAAGGCCCGGCAGACCTCCGTGGCCTGCTCGATGACGCCAGGCAACTCGGCGCGGGCACCTGCCGAGAGGCCGTAGCCGTCGGCAAGAATTCGCAGCCGTGCGGCCGCATCCAGCCCGGGGGGATGGAGGGCGGCCGCGGACTCGGGATCAAGCATGGGCACCCAATAGCGGGCGGCCATGGCGATGTCCCAGAGGGCACGACCCGGGGCCGCCAAGTCGAAATCGATCAGGGCCGCGGCACGACCGTCGCGGAAGACGACGTTCTCCGGGCACACATCGTTGTGGCACAACATCCTTCCCCCCTCCGGATCGGCGAGGTCCGGGGACCACTCGGCACGGGTGTCGACCGCCACGGCCGCGCTGCTCTCATGCAGACGCCGCAGCAGGCTCCCCACCGATTCGAGAGCAGAACGCGTCATCGCCCAGTCCGGGAACGGCGGCAGGGCCACGTCGCCAGGGAGGAAAGTCAGTTGCTCACGGCCATCCGCGGTGAGACCGACAGGAGTCGGCGCCGAATCGAAGCCGTGCTCCTTCAACGCAAGCAGATAGGCATGCAGGGCGCGCGCGTTGCGCGGTGCCGGTCGCTCCACCAGCTCCCCCCGGCGAAAAACCGCCCCCGCGTTCGCCATCCCGCCGACCAGCGCCTCGCCTTCAGCCGTCATAAGGATCACGCTATCGCCGGATCGACCGCGCGCGGGCCCGGCCGCACACGACGTGGATCAACGCACGACGGAACGCGCGAGGCGGAATCCTACGTCGTCGAGCTGGAAAGTCGGATGACTGCGGCGCCGCGCGGAGGCCCGGCAACTCCAGTGCTCATCGAACCAACCACCGCCACGGAGCACCCGGTAGGCGCCATAGACCTCGGCGTCGTAGACGTCCCAGCACCAGTCCCAGACGTTGCCGAGCATGTCGTAAAGCCCCCACGAGTTGGGGCGTTTGCCGCCCACGTCATGGATGCGCTCGTGTGAGTTTCCGCGGTACCAGCCGATCTCGTCGAGTTCCCCGTAGCGCGGCCCGGTCGTCCCGGCACGGCAGGCGTGCTCCCACTCGGCTTCGGTCGGCAGCCGATATCCGTCGGCGGACGCGTCCCACTCGATGACTTCGGCCTCGGCACGGATGTGGTACGCGGGCGTGAGGCCGGCGCACTGGGACAGGGCGTTGCAGAACCCCGTCGCGTCCCACCAGGAGACGCACTCGACGGGCAACTGGTCCCCACGGGTGGAACTCGGCCGCCGGCCTGTGATCTGTGCGTACAACGCCTGGGTGACCGGGGATGCCGCGAGCTGGTAGGGCGCGAGGTCGACCGACCAACTGCGCTGTGTCCGCCGGTCCGACAGCGTCACCTGCCCCGGTGGGATGGCGACCATGTCGTTCCCCGTCATCAGGTCCATGATCAGGAGATCTTAACGAGACCTGTCAGTGGGAGACGGCAGAGCCGCCAACGGTGGTCCTTGGCTGACAGCAATCTGCAAGTCGTCGTCCTTCACTGAAGGTGTTCACCAGAACCGGGACGGAAGAGGTCACGTGCTGCTCGTCGTTCGGCACGAGTTAGCGGCGTCGCACGGGCGGTTTGCCGGTGGCCGGGAGCGGTCCCGTCATCTTGATCGTGCGTAAGACGGGCGCGCTTTCCAGGGTGCGGATCGCCTTCAGGAGGCCCAGGCGTTCGGTGAGGTAGCGGTGCAGCGCCGCCGGGTCGGGGCACAGGGCATGGGCGGTGAGATTGTGGGGGCCGGTGACGGCGGCTACGTAGGCCAGCTCGGGGTGTCGGGCCAGGGTGCGGGCGACCTGGTCGAGGTCGGCGGGGGCGACGCCCATCCACAGGAGTGCCTGCGTGGTGACGCCGAACAGGGTGGAGTCGAGTTCGACGTCGAAGAAGAGCTGGCCGCCGGCCCGCAATTGCTCCAGCCGGCGCGCGACGGTGGCAGGCGACCAGCCGGTGGTCGCGGCAAGGCTGCTCAGGCTCGCCCGACCGTCACGCTGGAGGGCAGCGAACAGGTCGCAATCGGCTTGGCTGAGAGCCGCCCGCACCCCAGAAGCGGCGACAGACGCCGCCTCAGCTACGGCGGTGCGCAGTCGGCGCTGCTGCGTGACGTCGAGGGCCTGTTGGTGGCCGGACCAGGCGGTGGGCCCACCAAGGTAGGTGTGCAGCACGCAATGTGCGGAGACCGCGGTGATGCCGGCCGTGCGCGGGATGTCGTGCAACAGCAGTGCGTGTCCGGCGGGCCCGTCGGCGGTGGAGGTGTGCACGATCGCGACGATCTCGGTGCCGCCCGAAGCGAGCTTGACCGAGGAGGTGTCGGCGCGGCGGGCCAACGCTTCGGCAAGATCCTGGGCGGCACGCGGGCCTGTGGTCAGCCGCAGCAGCCACTGGGTGCGGTCGCTGCGCTCCGGCTCGGCCAGGCCGACCACCCGCAGCGCAGCGTCTGCGCACAGCTTCCGGTAGCGGCGGGAGACCGTCTGCGCCGAGACATCGAGGACGTCGGCGATCGCGCTGAACGGTGCCCGACCGTCGATACGGAGGGCGTGGATGAGACCTCGGTCGATGTCGTCCAGCATGTGGGAATCATGCACCAAGGACTTTCCGGTGGAATGATTCAGCAATCCAGCCGCTCAAAGTGGAGGTGCCCCCGCGGCGGCACGCACTCTCGGGCACATGTCGTACTCCACCACCCCGCCTCCGCAGCAGCGCTGGGCCGCACTCGCCGTGCTGCTGGTCGCCGAGGCCATGAACCTCCTCGACGCCACCATCATGACCGTCGCCGCCCCTGTGATCCGCGCCGGTTTGGGCGGTCCGGCCTCCAGCATCCAGTGGTTCAGTGCCGCGTACACCTTGCCCTTCGCCGTCTTCCTCATCAGCGGCGGGCGGCTGGGTGACATCGTCGGCCGGCGGCGGACATTCCGCGTCGGCATGGCCGGCTTCGTCCTGGCCTCGCTGGGGTGCGCGCTCGCACCGTCCACCGCGGCGCTGATCGCCCTGCGGGCGGTGCAGGGCGCCGCGGCCGCACTGATCATCCCGCAGACCATCGGCATGATCCGCGCCATGTTCACCGGTCGACACCTGGCCCGGGCCATGGGCACCATCGGGCCGGTCATGGGGCTCGCCGCGGTGACCGGCCCGATGGTCGGCGGCGCGCTGACCCAAGCGGATGTGCTGGGTTCCTCCTGGCGTGCGGTCTTCCTCGTCAACGTCCCCCTCGGTGCCGCCGTGTTGGCGGCCACGCCGCTGCTGCGCGAGGACCGTGCCGCGCTTCGACCACGGCTGGACCACGCCGGCACGGCGCTGGTGGTCCTGGGCAGCAGCCTGCTGGTCTTTCCCCTCATCCAGGGCGGCGCACATGGCTGGCCAGGCTGGTGCTGGGCCATGCTCGCCGCCGGCGGAGCCGTGCTGGCGGGCTTCGCCGCACATCAACGGCGGCGGGCCCGCGGAGGCCGCAGCCCGCTCATCGAGCCGGGCCTGTTCATCGACCGCGGCTTCACCGCCGCGCTGGTGTCCAGCGTGCTGTTCTTCGCTGTGGTGGGCGGCCTGATGCTGGTGGCCGTGCTGCAGATGCAGCTGGGCCTGCACCGCGACATCCTCTCGGCAGGATTCACGCTGCTGCCGTGGTCGGCGACGATGGCCCTGTCGTCCTGGGTCGCCGGCGTCTGGCTCGTACCCCGCTACGGGGCCCGGGTCATGAGCGTCGGCCTGCTGGCCCTGCTCGCCGGAGTCGTATCGGCCGCCGCGGTGTACGCCACCAGCCCGCCCGCCTCCTATCCGTGGCTGCTGCTGCCCGCGCTGGCCGTGGCCGGGATCGGTCAGGGCCTGTACGCCGTGCCGTTCTTCACCACCGCCCTGCACCGAGTCCGCCCACACGAGACGGGTTCCGCCGCCGGCCTTCTCAACGCGGTGCAGCAACTCGGCGGCACTCTCGGCGTGGCCCTGCTCGGCAGCCTCTTCTTCCATGCCGCCGCGCCCGGCGAGCCCATCCCGGCCGCCGCCGCGCTCACCGGCGCCCGCAACGCCTTCTGCCTCGCCGCCGCGCTCATCCTCGCCACCGCGGTGACCACGGCCATGATGCTGCCGCGGCGGCGCCCATCGCCCACGAGCCCGGATCAGCCCATGGTTCCCGATGCCACGACCAGGTGACGGCCTTGGTGCAGAAGGCGTAGCGGCCGAGGAAGTTGATGTGGTCGTACTGGAGCGGGGAGAGGCGAAGCGAGTAACTCGTGGAAGCCGTCGGCGGCCAGCTGCTGCGCTGCCACCCATGGCCCCGGCTGGTCTCCCCCGCCCAGCCGGGGGCCTTCCCTCACTGGCGACCGACACAGATTGATCCAAGGCATTCCGGCATACGACAGCCACCGCCCTCCAGCCGCCTCTTCAGCCGCCTCTTCAGCCGAGATGAAGGGCGGTCAGGGCCGTGGTCCAGTCGGTGACGATGGCTGTCTGCGCGGCCGAGAGCGTGACCTGACCCTTGCAGACCGCAGTGTGCAGCTTGATGGCAGCCGGACTGCTCACCCGGCCCCGCCGTCACCGAGCACGTCACGCCGGCGGAGCGGATCGGGTCGTCAGCGAGCTGTCCAAGGGGGACGGCCCCTCCTGGCGAATCGAGCCAGGTCTGGTGCCTGCAGCTGCAAGGTGGAGCGGTGGTGAGCGGCGACAGGGAGCGTCGGCACGCTACGACAACGCGGCACATGTACGTGCCAGGACCCGCGACGCCGAGCTGACCCGAAAGACAGGCCCTCTCAGTGAGAGTGCGCGGTGGCGTGTCGTCACGCCTAGTCCTCCGGCTCCCAGGCGCGGAGCAGGTCGAGCAGCTCCGGGTCCCCGTCGAGTTGCAGGGAGTCCGCCGCAATGCGGTCGTACAGGTAGAGGACCAGATCACTGGCCGTGCCGCGAACGGAGATGCCTGCCGCGTCCGGGTCCTCGCCGGTAGCGGGCAGCCGGGTGGTCCGCGCACCGTCGCCGTCGGCCGTGAGGCGCCAGGAGCGGCCCTCGGTGGCGTGGAAGTCGAAGGCGGTGGGCTTGTGCGGCCAGGCGCTCGTCGTGAAGCAGGTGATGAACAGGGTCTCCTCGACACCGTCGAGCGCCACCTCGACAGGCAGTGAGGCCGGCTCGCCCACGGTGAGCTGGGCGTCGTAGGTGTGCACCGCGATCTCCTGGACCTGGTGCCGGGCGACGCCACCAGCGGTGTGCGGCGTCTGCGTGTTACCCCAGCCGGTGAAGCAGCCCTGGTCCGGACCGGCCTCCCGCAGGGCCGCCAGCAACAGCTCGGTCGAGGCGGCCAGCCAGGCCTGTACGGCTTCGCGCTCCTGCGGCGCGACCGCGTCACCCTGGGCCGGGGTCCTGGCCGTGGCGTCCGGCCCGGCGGCGACCGTGGCGGCCCAGCGGCGGCGGCCCTCGCCGATGTGCTGCACGAGGTCGGACAGCGTCCACCCGGGGCAGGTCGGCACGGGCAGGTCGAGGCTGGGCGCGGCGATCGCGGCGCGGAAGGCGGTTGCACGTTCGTCGATCAGCCGCAGCAGCTCGGGAAACTCCAGAGTCTTGTGCACAGCGGTACTTCTATCATCTTGATCCATTTGCCCGACAGAGGTTCTCTCCGCCGGTGGGTGGGGAACTCCGGCCCAGGCGAGCCCCGCGTCCCAGGCGACGGCCTCTCGATCCACTCGATCGTTCCGGCCGCCTCGGCCTCGGCCAAGATCGCGGTGGACACCCGCTCCCAGGTCCCGTCCAACTCCCAGGTCCGGAAGCGGCTGTGCAGCCCAGGAACCCTGGAATCAATCATCCAGCGGTGTCAGTCCCTCCACCTGTCCCGGAAGATCCAGGTCAGCCGCCCCGTGAAGTGGTAGCGCCAGAGCCACCATGGAAGCCGGCGGTGGGCGACGAAGGACCACAAGTCGTCATCAGCTTCGTTGCCTCGCGGACAACTGCGCAGGAGATCGAGACATCGTCGGTCAACTCTCCGATGGAGGCGGGCGACGTGTGCCAGAGCGATGACACCTTGGCGGCGGATCTCCGGGTCCTTCGCCTCCAACGCCCTGCCCACCAGGGGCAGAATCGCGTCCGCGTCCGAATGGTTGAGAGCGAGCGCGATCACAGCCACCCCGACGAGCGGCTCGCCCCGGATGAACGCGGCATCGACCTCCTCAGGCCGATCGGTCCAGCGCAGTGCGGAGCCGTCCTGCCAGTTCAGGACCGGCGCCGGATCGACGGGCCCGCTCTCCTCAAGGTGCACGTCCCGACCCTACCGAGCCACACCCGCGGAACCCTCGATAAATGAGCCAGCCCCCGCACGGCCGACTCACCGCCGACGAGTACCGCCTGTCGACGTGCCGACACTGCGGCGGACAGCCCAACACCCGGGCCAAATGCGGGTGGGGGGTGGGGTGCAGCTGCGTGCTCGCTACCCGGTGTGGCGGACCGCCCTCTTCACCTCAAGCTCGACGCCGGCCCGGACCGTGCCCTGCTCTCGCGCGTGCATGGTGACCGCTCCGTGCACGTCTTGGGCCAGGTCACGCCATACCTGCCACGCGGTCTCGTAGGCGGGAGGATCACCTTTGGTGCGCAGGGCTTGGACAGTCGCGTGCGCCTGGTCGGCGGCGCGTTGCTTCTCCACGAGTTCTTCGAAGGTGTGTGCCACGTAACGACCCTAAGCCGTGCACGCCTGATCCGCTCACCGCGACGTGCCCAGCAGGGAGCTCGCCCGCCTACTCCTCGATGGGCCGTCATCCTCGCGAACTCAAGTCGCAGCGCATCCCAGGCCGACTGAGCAGCACCCACGCTGAGTAGCTGAGGGTGTCTGTCTGGAATGGACGACGCCCTAGCCCAACGGGCTGACGGTTCATCTGTATGTGGCTGCGGATGGGGCAGTGTCCCCGGACCTCACCCGGTGCCCATGGGGACGATCAACCGGTTGAAGCCCCGTGGGTCAACCCGCCGAGAGGCGACCACCCGCCCGTCGCCGCCCACGGCCCCGGCTGGTCTCAGCTGCGCCGCGGAGTTCGAACTGGCGCCGCACTCCCAGGACCCGCGCGACCGCCTGCCGGACATTGACCAGGGATCGAACACCACGGCCGCGCACCAGGGGCGGCTGCATCCAGGATGCCGACCGGGTGGAAGCCATCGCCGCTCCAGCCAGAGATGAACGTCATGCAGATCGGGCCGCCCCGGGGCTGTGGAGACCTGATTTCGACGGAACGACCCCCGCGGGCGAGCCCAGGCAGCGAGTGGTCAGCGAGCGCCGCCTGCAGCGGACTTGATGGCGGGCAGACCTTGGGGCGTAGCGCGGACGTACGGGCAGCAGCACGGGACGGACGGCGGTCCTCCGCACTGTCCGCCAAGGGCACGCAGCCTGGTAGCCACCAGGTAGGCCACGAACACGCTCATGCCTAGGCGTCACCCCGGATCGCTGCCTGCCGCCCGCGAATCTTCGGAGCGGCCGACGCCTGCCTGAGGGCCGTGTCCCTGCCCGGTGATGGAGAAGACCTGACCCGGCTGAACCTTGTGGGGCTGTCTTACGCGCGCGTAGCGTGTGTCGCGGCCTGGTGCTCGAGAGGTGTCGCCAGGGCGACGCCGGTGAAGGAACTGACCGGCCAGGGGAAGGTGCGGAGCGTGTGCGCGTCTGATCGCCGGGGGTTGTCGTGGTGACGTTCAGACTTCTCGGGCCCGTCGAGTTATGGGGCCGAGGCCCGATCGACTTAGGTCCTCCACAGCGGCGGAGCGTGATGGCGGCGCTCGCGGTGGACGCCGGCCGGGCAGTGCCGATCGAGACATTGACGAGGCGTGTGTGGGGTGAGGATCCGCCGGAGGGGGCACGTCAGGCGCTGTACGCGCATGTGGCCCGCATTCGGCGGGGACTGGCCGCCGCCGGGGCCGTTCGCACGCCGGGCCTGCTTCGGCGGAACGGTGGTTACGTGCTGGACACCGACTCCGAGGACGTGGACCTCCACCGGTTCCATCGCTTGGTCACCGACGCCCGCAGAGCTGGCCGGAGCGACGCCGAGCAGGTGACGATACTCCGCGAGGCCTTGGACCTGTGGCGCGGGGAGCCGCTCGCCGGCCTGTCCGGTGAGTGGGCGTCGCGGATGCGCGACACCTGGCGACGGCAGTGGCTGGACGCGGTGACGGCGTGGGCCAACGCGGAGACATCAGTGGGCAACCACGCGGTGGTGATCGACCGGGTGCCCGAGTTGATCGACCAACACCCGCTCGTTGAACCGCTGGTTGCCGTGCTGATGCGGGCACTGTACGAGGCGGGCCGCGGTTCCGAAGCTCTGGAGTGCTTCGCCGAGACCCGCAAGCGGCTCGCCGACGAACTGGGCGCCGATCCGGGGACCGAGCTCCGGCAACTCCACCGAGCGATCCTGCAGCCCCCCGAGCCGACCGAGGCCACCGATCCGCCGCCTTCGGCACGTCCGCGATCCGCGCCGGTTCTGGCGCATCTGCCCCTGGACGTACCGACTTTCACCGGCCGGCAGGAGGAGCTCGCCCAGCTCGACAAGATCCTCGCCGAGGACATCGGAAGCCCCGCGGTCGCGGTGATCTCGACCCTCTCCGGGACCGCGGGGGTAGGGAAGACGGCTCTGGCCCTCCACTGGGGGTACCGGGTGGCCGACTGGTTCGACCACGGCCAGATCTACGTCAACCTCCATGGTTTCGAGCCTTCGCGCCCACCCGTGACCCCTGCGGAGGCGCTGCCCCGGCTGCTGGAGGCATTGGGCGTGCTCCCCCAGCACATGCCGGTCAGCCCGGAGGCGCAGGCCGGGCTGTACCGGAGCATGCTGGCGGGACGGCGGATGCTGGTGATGCTCGACAACGCACGGGACGCCGAACAGGTACGGGCGTTCCTGCCCGGCAGTCCAGGGTGCTTCACTCTGGTGACCAGCCGAAACCGGCTCTCCGGCCTGATCGCCCTGGAAGGCGCCCGGAGTCTTGTCCTGGACGTGCTGCCCGCGGCGGAGTGCCGACGGCTGCTCGCCCGCCGGATAGGGGCCGAGCGCGTGATGTCCGAACCGCTGGCGGTGGACGAGATCGTGAGCCGCTGCGCGCGGCTGCCGCTGGCCCTGGTCATCGTGGCGGCGCGCGCGGCGATCGAGCGGGGGCTCGGCCTGGCACGGCTCGCCGCCGAACTCCGGGACGCCCAGGACTCCCCCGACGGGCTGGACAGCTTTGGCAACGAGGACACGCGGGCGGACATACGGGCCGTGTTCTCCTGGTCGTACGGCACCCTGAGCCCCCAGGCCGCCCGGATGTTCCGGCTGCTCGGCGTACACCCCGGCCCGGAGATCAGCGTGCCCGCCGCCGCGAGCCTGGCCGGGCTCCCCGTCCAGCACGCGGGCCGACTACTGACCGCGCTGACCGACAGCTGCCTGGTCACAGAGCACTCGCGCGGCAGATACGTACTCCACGACCTGCTGCGGATGTACGCCGCCGAACTCGCCGGCACCGCGAACGCCGTCGGCGAGACGCAAGCGGCCGAAGACCGCTTGTTCGGCCACTATCTGCACTCCGCCCACTCCGCGGACCGCATGCTTGATCCGCACCGTGACCCGATCGCACTGCCGTCCCCGGTCCCCGGCGTCTCCCCCGAACACGCCGCGGACCACGGAGAGGCTCTTGCCTGGTTCACAGTCGAACACCCCGTGCTCCTCGCGGTGGTGCACCGGTCGGGCACCGCCACGCGAGCACCAGGTGCCCGGACCTGGCAGCTGACCCGCGCCCTGACCACGTTCTTGCAGCGACGGGGCCACTGGTCCGACTGGGCGACGGCCCAGGAGGCCGCGCTGGACGCCGCACTTCGCTCGGCCTCCGCCGCCGGGGAAGCCGACGCCCACAGCGGCCTCGGCCGCGCCTGCACCCGCCTGACGCGGCTCGACGACGCGCACACCCACCTCGCCCGCGCCCTCGATCTCTACAAAGCCCTCGGGGACCGAACCGAGCTGGCCCACACCCACCTCGACCTGGCCCGCCTGCACGCACGGCGGGACGCCTACCCCGAAGCGCTGGCCTGGGCCCGGGACGCCCTTGACCAGTACGTCTCCCTGGGCCATCGGACCGGACAGGCCCGGGCTCTGAACGCGGTCGGCTGGTACCACGCACAGCTCGGCGACCACCGCCAGTGCCTCGCGTTCTGCGAGCAGGCGCTGGAGCTCTTCACCGAACTCGGCGTCCCCGACGGGCAGGCGGACACCTGGGACAGCCTCGGCTACGCTCACCAGCACCTGGGCGACCACCGCCGGGCCGCGGCCTGCTACGACAACGCCGTCGCGCTGTTCCACGGTCTCGGGGACCGCTACTTCGAGGCCGACGTGCTGGCCCACCTCAGCGAGAGCCACCGGGCCGCCGGCGACGCCCTGGCAGCCCGACGGGCCGCCCAGCGAGCAGCGGACATCCTCAACGAACTCTGCGTGCCGGACTCGGACGGCGTCCGCGCCCGGCTGCGCCGCCTCGGCCTGCCCGTCGGCACCTGAGTAGGTACTGCTCAGCAGCCTCTGAGCCGACAGCCAACAGCCGACCCGCCAACCCGCCAACCCGCCAACCCGCCGACCCTGCCGACAGCGCCCACCCTTATTCACCGACCGGCGTACGCCACTTGAACAGGCCCGGTGGGTCCGAAGGTGCACGCGCAGCTCCAGCCTCGCCGCGTCGGGCAAGCCTCCGGGTCGGCCCTCGGCCCACGTACGACAGGCAGCGTGTCCGCACGGCGGGTCGCCGTGCGGACACGTCACGGGCTATCGCGCGTAACAGACGCCCGCGTGCCTGCCGTTCTGGCCGTTGGTGTCACCCCCCAGGCGCAGGCGCCGCGTTGGTTCGGTCTTCTGCCGCACTCGACCTGCCGCACCAGCGTGCTCTGGTCGGCCTGGTGTACCTGCGCGCCGGGTTCAGCATCTCCACGAGCACCGCCCACGCCTACACGACAGCGGGGCAGGCTTCTGCCACAGGCACCGCCGACACGGGGTGAACGTGCAAGTGGTGACCGACCCCGCCGGGCGGCTGCTGCGGATCTCACCGCGGCCCGCACCCATCGAATCATCCCGTTCTGTCAACGCCAAGGCATCTCGCCGGCCGCGCCTGCGTGGGAGCCGCCCCGTGGGTGACGGCACCCCTCGGGCGCCCGGCAAACCGTCAACCGAGTGCTGACCACAGCGCCTGCGCCGGTCGAGCACGGAGTCGCGCGACTGAAGTCCTGGCGCATCTTCCGCACGTCCCGATGCAGCCCGAATCGAAGCTCGTCAGTTTCCGCGGTAGCCCACGGTGGCCGTGGGGTGAGCCGGTGGCCGCCTTGCCCAGCGGTTTCGCAGAGTCCTCACTCCCCCGGTAGCGAGCGTCGCTGGAGCGGTGTGGATGTCGTGGCCGGTTGTCGCAGCAGTTGTTCGATGAGGCGTTCCTTGGCCAGGGCGAGGTGGCGCCGATAGGTGCCGTAGGGCACCCCGAGTCGTCGGGCGGCGGCCCTGTGGGTGCGGGAGGCCGTGAAATAAGTGGCGGTGAGGGCTTCGTGGGCTTTGACGCCCGCGGGGTCGGTCTGTATCGCGTCGAGGGCACTGCTGATGGCGCCACGCAGTTCAGCGACCGGCTCGGGAGAGCCATGCGGCACGAGAGGGGAATGCAGCAGGACGCTGGTGGCCAATTCGCGGGGGCTGTGCCAGGTCCGCAGCGCCTCGAGCACGCCCTCCGCGAACGCCGCACGCGGCAGCTGGTCGCCCGGGCCACTCGTGGCGGAAGTCGCGGGCCACGTCGTCACGGGTGTGACCGCTGCGCGAGCCCGGTGTTGCACCCACTCATCGACTGTCTGGCGTCGCCAGTCCCGGCCGAAGATGTGCTGTCGCCGCCCACCGACGTCCACGGCCGCGAGCTCCGGCATTCCGGCCTCGGCGAGGTAGCGCCCCCACCGGTCGGCGTCTTCGAAGACGGTGAAGGTCACCGCCCGTCCGCGGGTGCGCATCTCGTCGCCGATGGTGCGGCGACTGGTGAGCTCCATCAGGGGTGACGGCCGCTGGTGCCCGCCGGGTTGTACCGCGAAGCGGCGGATGCCCAGATGCTCACCCGGCCCAAGGGGGGCCGCCGCCACGAGGTCCCAGACCGCCGCGATCACCGGGTCTGCGGCACGGTCCTCGGCCAGTGGTGTGTCCAGCCGCAGGATGGCCATGAACGACACAGGCGTGGAGGAACCTGCGTAGCGGTGGACACGGAAGGCTTCCGGCTGGCGGCGCACCCAGTGCACGACCGCGGCCGCCGATGCCGGGCCCTCCGCTTCCTCGGCCATGCGCAACACGGCGGGCACGTCTTCTGGCCGGAGCGGAGTGTCTTCGATGTGCGGGTGCGTCCGGTAGTTGTACAGATCGTCCGGGCCCCCGTGGTTGCGGAAGAGGAACATCCACTCCGCGACCCGCAGCAGCGCGTCGTCCTCGGTGGCGCCGCGTACGGCCCGCAGGCCAGCGAGTGAGACGCGGACGCGGACGTCGTCGTAGCGCTCGGGATCCCGCCAGCGCAGGTCGGCCTCAAGGGTGGCCCGGACAGCGTCGTGCGGGTGCAGCCCTTCGGGTGTGGTCTCGATGTAGGGCAACTGACGTAACCACGAGAACACCGTGTCGGTGTCCTCGTCGCCCAGCACTGCGCGCAGCAGGGGCTCGCGGGTGACGTATGCCTGTACGACGACCTCGAGGGCGCGTCGGTGGGCGGCGCTGGGCAGGTCGCCCACGAGCCGTTCGACCAGGGTCGTCAGCACGTCACCGGTCGGCTCCCACGGTGCGCCTGGCGTCGCGGCCGGCACGGAGGCGGCCAGTGAGAGGGCGAGCGGGCTGCCTCCCGCGAAGGCGACGAAGGCACGGCGCTGCTCGGCGGGAACACCGCGGGCGGCGAGCAGGGCGTGGGACTGGGCGGCGGTCAGTGGCCGCACGGCCAACGCGGTGAACAGCTGCGCCCATCCAGGGTCCAGCGACCATTCGACGTCGGGGGCGACCCTGCCGGCCAGAATCACGATCGCATGGTCGGCAAGCCGCGGCAGGAACGTCTCGCGCAGCCACGCCTCAAGGGGCTGGCACTGCTCGAAGGTGTCGATGAGCAGCACCGCACCGGGTTCGGTGCACGCGGGGGCCGCGGCTTCCTCCAGTCGGCGCGGATCGGCGTCGAGGAACCGTCCGTCCACGTGGACCACCCGGCGGCCGGCGAGCTCGGCCTGCCGG
Organism: Streptomyces sp. NPDC005483; assembly: GCF_040606035.1. Classification (NCBI taxonomy): domain Bacteria; kingdom Bacillati; phylum Actinomycetota; class Actinomycetes; order Kitasatosporales; family Streptomycetaceae; genus Streptomyces; species Streptomyces sp. NPDC005483. Next base: position 31,529 of record NZ_JBEXEA010000040.1, on the reverse strand, counting down.
GCGGCGTAGCGCACCAGCGAGGACTTGCCGATGCCACCGGGACCGTGCAGGTACGCCACGAGCGGAGCGTCCGCCACGCCCGACAGCATCCGGTCGAGCACCGCCCGTTCCGGCTCCCTGCCCACCAGCGCACCGGCTCGTGCCGCGGCCAGCCGGTCCGCCAGTCCCACCGCTCCCAATTCGCGCTCCCCGGAGATAGCAGTAATAGCAGTAACGATCAGTCTGTCAGCGGTCGCGCCGCCGGACCGCTCATCACGGTCACACCATGCGACACGGCCACACCCGTGACCGGCCCGGGCCCACCGACCCTGTGGGCTAGAGGAACTCGCTCCGGTAGGTCGAGGCCAGCTCGGCCGCAAGGCGGCGGCGCTCCAGGAGTTCCTCCTCCGACAGCTGCGGCGGCGGCGCGTCCTTGCCCTCGACGACGTCGCCGATGCGCAGGAAGTACTCGTCCTGGCCGGCGGGGGTGCACATGCACAGCATGCGGGCCGGCGCCCCCGAGACGTTGCGGAAGTTGTGCGGCGCGTTGGCCGGAACGTTGATCGTGGACCCGGCCCGCACCGTGTGCTTCTCGCCCCGGAAGGTGAATTCGATCTCGCCCTCGAGGATCGTGAACATCTCCTCGAAGTCGTGCCGGTGCGGGGGCGGGCCGCCGCCGTCGGGCACGCGCATGTCGATCAGGCAGTACCGGCCGCCGGTCTGCTCGCCGGTGACCAGCATGGCGTACGTGTTGCCGACCAGTGAGACGTATGTGGTGCCGGGGTCGTCCGGGTTGGCCACGCTCAGGGACCGGGACGGGTCGTCGTCGGGAATCATCGCGGTTGTCTCCTCGAAGGTCGGTCAGGTGGGGATCAGTGGTCGGCGGGACCACGCCTTCGTCACCGGGCAGTGCTCCCGCGGCGACGCCGGCCCGCATGGCGGCAGCCCGGTGGCGGCACTCGCGGGCGGAAGATCGTCGACGGCCGTGGCGTAGCCAAGAGTAGGAACGGGCGTGCGAAGAAAGCGTGTACTTTTGCGACACGAGATGGGATCCCGGCGACAACTCCATCCGTGCGGAGGGCAGATGAGCAGCAGACCGAGCGCCAAGGTGGGCGCGTTCGCCATCGACGTCGACTCCACCGGTACGGGGCGGCGGGGAACGTGGGAGTTGTTCGTCGACACCTGGAACGTCCGTATGGGCGACCTGTATCCCCTGCCGGAGTTCAGCGCTTCCACGGTCGACGGCTTCCGGGGAACCATGCGCTCGGTGACCCTGCACGACACGGTCGTCAACGAACTCTGGGGCTCCTCATCCGTGCGCACCGAGGCGGTCGGTACGCACGAGCACGACCACATCAGGCTGTACGTCGGGCTGCGAGGTGTGACGACCCTGCGGGACGCGCACGACCAGGGCGGTGACGCCCACATCTCGGCCGGCACCTACTTCATGCACCACGTCGTGACGGAGAACCACTTCCACACCACGCCCGAGATCGGCAGGCGCATCTTCATCTTCCCCGGTGACGTCCTGCGGTCCCTGGTCGCCCGGAAACCACGCACCGGCCGGGCCACCTCGCCCGCGGCGCAGATCCTCATGGCACACACCACCATGGTCCAGCGAACCGTGAGCGACCTCGGCCCGGCGGGCGTGCACGCGGCCCGCAACGCCCTGCTCGAACTGGCCAAGGGACTGGTCCTCGACCATTTCGACGACCGCGAGCCCGCCTTCATCCCGGCGCTGGCGCAGGCGGCCATGGATCTGGCAGATGTCCGGCTCACCGACGCCGAGTTATCGCCGGCCACGATCGCCACGCACCTGCACGTCTCGGTGCGCACCCTGCAGCGGGCCTTCGCGAGTCTCGACGAGTCGTTCAGTGCCTACATCCGCCGTCGGCGTCTGGAGGAAGCGGCCGCGGCGCTCACCGCCCCCGAATCACGCCTCAGCGTCTCCGAGGCCGCCGCGCGCTGGCACTTCACCGACAGCAGCCACTTCATCCGCGCATTCAAGAAGCAGTACCGAGCGACACCGGCACAGTTCGCACGCCGATCGGCCTGATGACTCGACCTGCATCCGCCCCTCGTTCCCGTTCCCGTTCAAAATCGGCTGCGGGCTGCCTGGCGCCCTGCCGAGTCCTGATCCGCTGCGGCTCTGACGCCTGTCGAGTCCCTACGCTCCGCCCTTGCGGCGGCGGCGAGATGCGGCCGAGCGGGGCGGCGTCGAGCGCATGTGCTCGCGCACCGGCGCCAGGAGGCCGGCGAGGGCCTTGACGTCGCCGCGCGAAAGCGGTTCGAACAGGAGGCCGCTGACCACCTCGATGTGACCTGGCAGCACCTTCGCGAGCAGCTCACGTCCGGCATCCGTGAGGGTGACGGTGATGCTCCGCTCGTCGTCCGACGAGGGAGCGCGGACGACCAGACCCTCCTTCTCGAGCAGACTCACCTGGTACGTCAGGCCGCTGCGGCTGTAGACGACGCCGTCGGCCAGGTCGGTCATGCGGTGGCTGCCCGTCGGCGAGTCCCCGAGGCGGGCCAGGAGCTGGAACTGCACGTAACTGAGATCACCGGTCTCGCGTAGCTGCTGCTCGACCGCATGCCGGAGCAGGCTGGTCACCTCGACGAGGTCGAAGTAGGCGCCGAGCTGCACGGGGTCGAGCGACGGCGGTGAATCAGGCATGACAGGAGTCTACTGCTTCGAATTCGAAGAGCGTGGCGTGCCGTGTGGTGCCGTGCGGTGTTCCGTTTCCAGCCATCCCAGGCGGGGCTGGAACTGAACTTCTCCGCGAACTCCGGCGCCATCCCTGGCGGGTGGACCGGGTGGACGCGAGGGGCTCGTCAGCCCCGGTGTCGTGACCTCGTGAGCGCCAGGTGTGGGCAGCGTTGGACCCGGCTGAGCATCGCGGACTGTGGAGATCGGACAGTGGTGCGGCGCAGGGTTACGGACAGGAGGACGGCGCCGCCGCCCACGGATCCCGAGGACCGGCCATGACCATCCCCTACCTCGCACAGCGTGAGGACCACCAGCAGCTCGAGTGGATCGGCGGGAGCGTCTTCAGCGTCCTGCTGGACGCCGAGGCGACCGGTGGGCAACTGACCGTCGGCCGCTTCGACGCCAGTAAGGGCGAGGCCCCGCCGTTCCATGTGCACAACAACGAGGACGAGGTCTTCCTGCTCCTGTCCGGTTCGGCTCTGGTGTGGGCCGGCGACGAGGAGCACGAGTTGCGGGAGGGCGGCGTCGTCTTCCTGCCCCGGCGCCTCCCGCACGGCTACCGCATCACCTCCGAGAAGGCGGACCTGCTGCTCATCTCGACTCCCGGGGGACTGGAGAAGATGTTCCGCCACGCGGGCCGTGACCTTCGGGAACCGCGCCCGGAGGGCTTCGAGATCCCCGCGCGGCTGCTCGCCGAGGCCGCGGAACTGTCCGGCAACGTCGTCCTCGGCCCTCCCCGGTGACGGCACCGCAGGCCGGCCGCAGGGAATAAGCCATGACCACGATGCCACGATGAGCACCGCCGCTTGGAGCCCGGTGTCCTTGGCCGTCGTGAGCGCAGGTGTGGGCCGTCCGAGTCCGACTCGCCGGCTCGCGGACTGGGTCGCGGAGGCTGTGTGCCGGTCACTGGCGGCCGGCGGCGCGCGCGCCGAGGTGGAGGTGCTGGAGCTGCACCGGCTGACGGCCGATCTCGCCCAGCACTCCTCCCGCGGCCGCGCCAGCCTCGACCTGCGCGAGGCGATCACGGCGGTCGGGGCGGCCGACGGGCTGGTGGCGGCGACCCCGGTGCTCGGCACATCCCCGGGCGAGGTGTTCGACTCGTTCCTCACCGTCCTCGGGGACGCGGTCCTGTGCGGCATGCCGGTGCTGCTGGCGCTCGACAGCAGCACCCGCCGGCAGCCACCCGACCTCGCGCAGGTGATACGCAGGCGCCTGACCGACGTGCACGCCGACCCCGTGCCCACGGTCGTCATCGCCGGCCCCGCCGACTGGCAGGCCGCGGCCCGCAGTGACGCGGCGCGGCTGCGCGCCTGTGTCGACCAAGCCGCCGCGGAACTCGCTGCGGCGATGCGCTCGCCCCGGCAGTGACCGACAGCACTTGCTTCGAATTCGAAGCAGATGTACAGTCCTCAACAGTTACTTCGAATTCGAAGCAACTTGGATCGCAGTGAAGGTGAGAACCGAAATGAAGGCAGTACGTTTCCACGAGTACGGCACCCCCGACGTCCTGCGCCACGAGGACGTGGAGCAGCCCGTCCCCGGGGCGGGTGAGGTTCGGATCCGCGTCGCCGCGACGTCGTTCAACCCCGTCGACGGCAACATCCGCGGCGGCTTCATGCGCGGCCCCATCCCGGTGGAACTGCCTCACACCCCAGGCATCGACGTCGCCGGCACCGTCGACGCGCTGGGCGAGGGCGTGGACGGCATAGCGGTCGGCGACGACGTCATCGGCTTCCTGCCGATGGACGGCAACGGCGCCGCCGCGGAGTATGTCCTCGCACCGGCGGAGGTCCTGACGCCGGCTCCCAAGAGCGTCCCGCTGCCTGACGCCGCCGCACTGCCCCTGGTGGGCCTCACCGCTTACCAGGCGCTGTTCGACCACGGCAAGCTCACGGCCGGGCAACGCGTGCTGATCAACGGCGCCGGCGGAGCGGTCGGCGGCTACGCCGTGCAACTGGCCAAGAACGCCGGCGCCCACGTCATCGCCACGGCCGGCCCGCGCAGCAACGAGGCGGTCACCTCCGCCGGCGCCGATGAGGTCATCGACCACACCACCACCAGCGTGACCGCGGCGGTGACGGAACCGGTCGACCTCGCGCTCAACCTCGCCCCGGTCGACCCGGCCGAACTGGCCGCGCTCGTCACCCTCGTCCGCCCGGGCGGGGCCCTGGTCAACACGACCGTGTGGATGCCCGCACCCAGCGACGAAGAGCGCGGCGTACGCGGCATCGACCTGTTCGTCCGCAGCGACGCCGACCAACTGGCGCAACTGGCAGCACTGACCGACCGCGGTGAACTGCACGTCGCCGTCGCCGAGCGGGTGCCCCTGGCCGAACTGCCCGCGCTGCACGCCCGTGCCGCAGAGGGCGCGGTGCACGGCAAGGTCATCGTCGTCCCGTCCGCCGGCTGACGCCCCACCCCCACCGAGGGAAAAGGCCATGGCCCTCAGCTTGGACACCCAAATCGCCGTCGCGCCGGCCCCGAAGGCCGGCGCGATGGTGGACGCGACACCAGCGGCAGTGGGGGACATCGCGGCACGGCGCGCCACGTGGGAGCTGATCACCGGCCCAGCGGGATCGGCCCAGCCGATGCCGGCCATCGACCCGTTTCAGGCGGAGGTGCCCGTGACCGCGGTTCCGGACCTGGTCACCGTGTACGTCAGGATCGCCCCGCTCCAGAAGTGGAAGGTGAGGGTCACGGGGGCGCCGTCGGTGACCTCGTTGAAGAACGCGGTCGGCAAAATGATCGTGTCTGCGGTGTAGTCCACCGTGAAGGCCACGTTGAACTGCTTGTACGTCGTCCAGGACTGCGGACCGGCGGGACTGCCGTCGGCGTAGACGGCTTCCGTGGTCGCCAGCTTGTCGCCGTTGAACGCGGTGGGTATCACCAGCGAGGTCGTCGTACCCGTCGCGCTCGTCAGGACCGGCTTGTCATAGGTGATGACGTTGACGGCCCAGGGGATTCCCTCCGTGAACCGGAGGGACAGGACGGCGTTCGTGCCGTGCTCCTGCGACGCGGTCAGCCGGGCGAGCGTCGCCGCCGCGATCGTCAAAGTGCTGCCGCTGACGGTGTAGTCGACGCCCCGGACCAGCGGGCGGGTGCCGACGTCGATCCTCGTCAGCCTGGTCCCGTTGAGGTTCAGCGTGATCGTCGCGTCCGTCGGGGTCTTGCCCTTGGGCACGAAGAGCTGGTCGGTGGACGCGGTGCCGGAGCGCCCGGTCCAGCTGGAACGTATCTGCGCGTAGAGGCTAGGGTCGTTCCACTGCAGGGTACGGCGGTTGAACCGACTGCCGTTGTCCCACAGCATCGTGGTCAGGCCCCGGTAGCGCGCGTAGTAACCGAGATACTCGAGGTATTTGAGCGTCTCGCCCTGTTCGACCGTGCCGGGGCCGGAGTCCCAGCCGAGCAGCCCGTACTCGCCGACGACGACCGGGATTCCCTTGGCCACGAAGGACCTGTGCAGCAGGTCGAACGTGTCGGTCAGGTCTTTCTGGGTGGCCGCGTTGAAGGTCGTGTAGCCGGCGAGGTTCACGCTGAAGGGCCAGAAGCTGTAGTAGTGGATCGAGGCCACGACGTTCGGGTCGTCGAGCGCGGCGAAGGTGGCGAGGAGGGTGTCGATCTTGGCCTGATCCGGGGTGTCCCCCAGGGTCGGCATGACAAGCAGCCGGTCGGCATTGTTTCCGCCGGTCGCGCGCACGACGGAGTGGAAGGTCGTGTTGAGCTCGTTCATCAGAACGGCGTTCTGCGCGTCGCCGGAACTGCCATTGAAGAAGGGCTCGTTGATGCTCTCGAAGAGCAGTCGGCACGACTCGTCCCGGAAGGTGGCCGCGATCTGCTGCCAGGTTGCCGTGTACTGAGCCAGGACCGCGTCATGCTGGGCCGGCATGTTCGGCACCCACTGCCACGCGTCGCCGTGCATGTTGATCAGAACGTAAAAGCCGTCGGCCAGCGCCCAGTCGACCACCTGCTTGAGCCTGGCCAGGAACGCGGGGTCGAGGGTGTAGGCCGGAGCCGGTCCCTCGTGCTGGCCCCAGGTGACGGGGATCCGGATGCTCTTGAAGCCCTGCGCCTTCACACTGCGGAGGAACGCCTGGGTCACCCGCGGGTTGCCCCACGCCGTCTCGTCGGCGCCGATGGCCTCGAAGCTGTTGCCCAGATTCCAGCCGGGCTGCATGTCTGCGACCACGTCCAGCGCGGACGCCGACGCGGCGGAACCGGTGGGCCGGGCAGCGGCCTGGGCGGCCGTCGGGGTGGACAGCGCCGCGACGGCGAGGGCCGCGGAGGTCGTCATGACCTGGCGACGAGTGAAACCGGCTGAACTCGGCATAGAACTCTCCATTGAGTCGAAAGGCCTGCCCGCTACGTCGAAAGCGTCATCGTCGAAGCGCTTCGACACGTTGCGGGAGCCTAGCGCAACCCGGCGGCGGAGAGAACGGACTGATCCGTGTGGAAACTGCATCATGTTCGGAAGGCTGTCCGTCGAAGCGCTTCCTCCGATGGAGCGTCAGGCGCGGCGTCACGCAAGCTCAGCGGGGTGCCGTGCCCATCTGCCGTCGATGCCGACCGGACCGGCGGTCACGCAGCGGGGGGGGCACTCACGCACTCCTCTGCACCTGACCCGCGAGCAACGGACCGGCACGCCACCGACCATCGACGCCCTTGGACTTCTCTAGGCCCCCGATCCCGAAGCGCTGGGCCGTGGAACGCTCTTACGGTCGGCTCGTACCGCACCGCCGCTTGGTCCGCGACTACGAACCCATCCCCGCCGCTCAGAAGCCACGATCCACCTGGCCATGACCGGCCTTTCGGGGGCCAATGTCGGTCAAGGCCCAGGTCCAGGACGGACACGAGGTCAGCTACCTGTCCATCTCGCACGACTTGTCCGCTGTACGTCACATCTGACACAACGTCATGGTTCGCACCCAGGGCAGATCATGGAAGCTGGGCCTGCCCGCCTGGTGACCCACGAGCCCGCCCACCACTACACCCGCGCGCTCTTGCTCGCCGCCCCGATGGCCGACCCCGCCGCGCAACGGCAACGCCCTGCGTTCGCCGCGGCCGGTGAACGCCCGAGCGGCGACACACAACCGAGGAGTGGATGCACCGTCGCGTGCCTGGTGCCCGATCGTGGCAGGACGACAGCAGGGCGGCGACGGGCAGCACGCTCATCAGCAGCATGAGCACCGTCGGCGCCTGCGCGACCAGGCACGTAGAAGACCACCGGTCCGTGAGTACACGTACTCATGCGGCGCGGGATCTCGGGTGTCAGGCTGGCGATCACTTTCACGCCAGGCAGGCAGCATCCGGCTTTCGAGACACCGAAGGGGTGACAGCTCGTGCTCACCGCCGTCGCCCGCACCGTGGTCCCCGTCCTCGGCCGGCTGACCGTGACCACCGGCCCGGTCAGCGCCATCGCCCCCGGCAGCGTCGTAGCACCCAACCACACCGCGCTGATCGATCCCGGAGTCGTCCTTACGGCGCTGCGCGGACTGGGTGCCGAGCCCGTCGTCCTGGCCGCCGCCGGACTGTGGAGAGTTCCCGTCCTGGGCCGCTTCCTCACCCGGGAGGGCCACATACCAGTGCATCGCGGGAGCCGTCACGCAGCCGCAGCGCTCGACCTCGCGTCCCAGGCGCTCGCCGCCGGCCGGGTCGTGGTGATCTACCCAGAAGGCCGCATCCCCCGGCGTCGAGACTCCGCCGACCGCGCTCCCGCATCCTTCCGAACCGGCGTCGCCCGCCTCGCGCTCGCCACCGGCGCCCCCGTCGTCCCGCTGGGACATGCCGGGGCCCGCCGGGTCATCTCCGGCAGCGTGCCGAAGCAGATCGGTGGCCTGCTCACCGCGCCGCTGCGCCGCCCAGCCCTGCACGTCCACCTGGCCGACCCCATCCACCTCACAGGCGACCTCCCCAGCGCCACCGCGCGCCTGCACGCTGCCGTGCAGCACGCCTGGCAGCAAGCGGTGCAGCAACTCTCCGCCCCGACTGCTCCTGGTCAGTCGACAACGTGATCTCTCAACACTCCTGGAAGTCACCGGCACCCCACCCGTCGGCACTGCGGAACACGAACGGGCCCTCGATCTCGACCCGGGTGGCGGGCCTTCTTCCGTCGTAGTGATGATGCACACCGTGGCCACAGCCGTCCATCGCACCCGGAGACGGTCACCTCTCCACGTACGATCAGGCGGCGGCACTGTACGGATGCCGAGATCAAGGCGAACTACGTCGATACGCACGGTGCGAGCGTGGTCGGGTTCGCCTTCACCGAACTGCTCAATTTCCGTCTGCTGCCGCGGTTGAAGAACATCGGCAGCATCCGCCTGTACCGCCCGGACGACACCCCGCCCGGCTGGCCCGCGCCCGGCGCTTCGAGCAGCAGTACGACCAAATGGTGAAGTACGCCACCGCGCTCCGGCTCGGAACGGCGCAGGCCGAGCAGGTGCTGCGGCGCTTCACCCGGGGTGGCCCCAAGCACCCCACCTACCAGGTCCTCGAAGAACTCGGACGGGCCGTGCGCACGGTCTTCGCCTGCGACTGCCTCGCCAGCCCCGGCCTGCGCCGAGAGATCCACGGCGGCCTCCAGGTCGTCGAGAACTGGAACAGCGCGAACACAGTGCTCCACTACGGCAAGGACGGCGCCCTGACCGGCCCGGACAAGGAGCACGCCGAGACCAGCATGCTCGCCCTGCACCTGCTCCAGTCCGCGCTCGTGCACGTCAACACCCTGCTGGTGCAGCAGGTCCTGGCCGAACAGGTCTGGGCCAAGAAGCTCAGCGACGAGGACCGGCGCGGCCTGACCGCGCTGTTCTGGTCCAACGTCAACCCGTACGGCACCTTCCGCCTGGACATGGACAAGCGCCTCGACCTGGGACCGGCCACCGCCGTGCCCCGCCCTCGTGGTGCGGCGGACTCTGTCGGCATCAAGATCCTTCAGCCGACAGAATCGCGGTCAGGTCGTTGACCAGGACGGGCGGAGCACCGCAACTGCGGTACTAGGCCGCCCGCTGGGGAGCGGGTGGATCGATCAAGTCGCAGGCGATGCCGAGCGCCGCATCGATCAGCTCCGGGCCTCCGTGGTCCGCTCGATCGGCGTCGTCGCCGGCCAGATGCAGTGCAGTGATGGCCAGGCGGACACGCAGCGATGCGGCCGGGTCACCGTCACCGGACAGCGCGCCGGGCCCGGCCAGAAGCTCGAAGAGCGTCATGACGTGCTGCTGCACCTCAGCCGCGAGCGGCTGGTTGCGCAGCGCCGGTGCGTTGTCCTGCGCGAAGCGGGCCACGGCCGTGATGCCACCGGCTGTCAGCTCGGCGTAACGGCGCAGGAGTTCGCGCCGGGTCTCGGGTCCTGCGGGCTGCTGCTTGCCCCAGTCGGCGAGTTCGGCGACCGCGGCGGAGAAGTCGGCCAGTACGGCGGCGAGGATCTCCTCCTTCGACTTGTAGTGGTAGTAGAGGGCCGCCTTGGTGATGTCCAGCCGCTCCGCGATCATGCGCAGCGAGGTGCCCTCGTACCCATGCTCACTGAAGAGCTGAAGAGCTACGCGCTGGGCGCGCTTACGGGTGTCGGTGCGGCGGCCTGCCATGGAAGTCCCCTCATCGCTGCGTCTCAGCCAGCCCGTGGGCGGGCTCGCAAGGGGCCCGACTACCTCCATCACTTGCCGATCGGCAAGCAATGGGCTAGCTTCGCCCCGTCGCTAACTTTACCTGTCGGCAGGTAATGAATGCGAGTGCTGATGCACGTCTTCACCAAGGGGGTTCACCATGCTGAGCACAACAGGCAAGAAGGCGAAGAGCGCGAAGAGCAGGTGGAGTGCCGATCCGGCCCGGCTGCATGCGCGCCGCTGGTGGGGGTTGATGGTCATCGCGATCGCCCAGCTGATGATCGTGCTGGACACGACCATCGTGACCATCGCGCTGCCCACCGCCCAGCAGGATCTGGCCATGTCCGACGCGAGTCGGCAGTGGGTCATCACGGCCTACACCCTGACCTTCGGGGGGCTGCTCCTCCTCGGCGGCCGCATCGCCGACCGGCTGGGCCGCAAACGCACCCTGCTCGTCGGCATCCTCGGCTTCGCCGTCGCCTCCGGGCTCGGTGGGATGGCGCATTCCGGCTGGACGCTGGTCGCCGCCCGTGCCGGACAGGGCGTCTTCGCGGCACTGCTGGCCCCCTCGACCCTCGCGCTGCTGATGGCGGTGTTCCCCGGACCGGCCGAACGGGCCAGGGCCATCGGGATCTACAGCGGAGTGCTGACCGCGGGCGGCGGAATCGGCCTGGTCGGCGGCGGGCTGATCACCAGCTACCTCGACTGGCGCTGGTGCATGTACGTCAACATTCCCATCGCCCTGCTGGCCGCGCTCGGCGCCATCGCCGCACTGCCCGATCCGCCCGGACGCACCGACGCCCGGATCGACGTCATCGGAGCGCTCACCGGCTGCGGCGGCATCGTCGCTCTGGTCTACGGGTTCTCCGAAGCCGGCGAGCACGGATGGCACACACCCTGGGTCCTCCTCTGCCTGGCCCTGGGCGCCGTCCTGCTCCTGACGTTCGGGATCGCACAAGCCAGGTTAGGTGCTCCTCTCCTTCCGCTGCGGATCCTGACCGACCGCAACCGGGGCGCGGCCTTCGTCACCGTCGCGCTGGCCACGCTCGGACTGTTCGGGGTCTTCCTCTTCCTCACCTACCAACTGCAGTCCGTGATGGGCTACTCCGCGGTCAGGACCGGCCTCGCCATGCTCCCGCTGGTCGCGATGAACGTGGTGGCGGCGACCCAGCTGTCCGGCCGTTTGCTCCCCAAGCTGCCGCCCCGGCTGCTGATCGTGCCCGGACTGCTCAGCGCGGCCGGCTCGCTCGCTCTCCTCACCCAGCTCACCCCGCACAGCTCCTACACCGCCGGCATCCTGCCCGCCGAGCTATTCCTCGGACTCGGCATCGGCACATTGTTCGGCCCCGCCGTCGCGACGGCCACCAGCGGAGTCGCCGCCCACGACGCCGGCATCGCCTCCGCGACCGTCAACACCGCCCAGCAGACGGGCGCCTCGGTCGGCACCGCACTGCTCAACACCATCGCGGCCAGCGCCACCAGCACCTACCTGGCCGATCACCACGGCGCAGACGTCCTCCGGAGCGCCACCGTGCACGGCTACGCCACCGCCGCGACCTGGGCACTGGGCATCATGCTCGGCACCGCGGTCCTGGCCGCCCTGTTCATCACCGCAGACCCGCGCAAGACCACGCCGTGACCCGCAGCAAAACCGCCCCGAGCAGCCGCGCCCCACCGGGCGCAGCGCCCGCGCCGCTGCAACACAGCCTGATCGCCCCCTCATAGCGCCGGACCGGCGCCCAACGAGACCGGCGACCCGAGTAACGCATCCGGACCACGTCATCCCGAAGGGGCGTCACAGGACGCGAGCCTTGGGGGGTCTTGATGCCACCAACACCAAGGAGCACGCCATGACCGCCCGTCTGAACTTCTTCAGCAATCCGACCACGACCACTGCCAAGGCCGCCGGGTACTTCGGAAAGGCGAGCAAAACGATCCTGGAGGAATCCGCGCTGCCGACCGCGACCCAGAAGCTGGTGGTGCTGCGCGCGAGCCAGATCAACGGCTGCGGCTACGCCACCGACGTGTGGAGTAAGAACGCCGCACACGCCGGAGAGAGCGCAACCCGCATCAACCTCGTCGCGGCCTGGCGCGAGTCCACGGTCTTCACCGACGCCGAGCGCGCCGCCCTGGAACTGACCGAACAGGGCACCCGCATCGCCGATGCCGCCGGTGGCGTCACCGACGACGCATGGGCGAACGCCGCCCAGCACTACGACGAGGACCAGTTGTCCGACCTGGTGATGCTCATCGCCCTGATCAACGCCACCAACCGCATGGGCGTCATCGTCCGCCAGCGCGGCGGCGACTATCAGCCCGGCATGTTCGCCGACACGGCTCACTGACCCGTAGACCCGTCGCGGCCTGGCCCGGCCCGGATCGCTCGATTCGAGCCGGGCTCGCGAATGCCTGCGGCCAAACGTCATCCCCGCCACAGCGACCAACCTGCTGCACAACAAACGCTCCGATCGCCCGCAGTCCATGGTCGTTGTCAGTCCCAGTCGCTGTCCGGGACACCTCAACCTCGATGTCGCCAGTTCGAGGTCGGCGTTTCATAGGTGGTCGCCCGTGAAACACCCGATCACTCGGCGGTCCACCTACGGCGATCATGTTTCATGAGTTGTTGCAAATGGGTGGATTTCTGAAACACCCTCATGAAACTGTCCGGGGTCGTGAGCGACGACTTCAAGCGTGTGGAATCGCACGACTGCCCGATGTCCACATGTGCCGCCCCCGCAGGGTCCCCTTGCCGGACCGGAAAGGGCAAGCTGGCCGTCCAATACGACACCGCCCGCTTCCGCCTTGTGCCCCAATTCGCCAAGACCCTGAGTGTGCCGACCCCCGCCGTACGCAAACCGGGCTCGGTGTGGACCGAGATGCCCCGGCCCGTACGCGTCGGCGCCGAACGGGTCGGACACGTCCGCCTCGGCTACGCCCGCGCCTCGACCGCCCGGCAGTCCCTCGACGCGCAACTCGACTCCCTCGCCGAGGCCGGGGTCACCCGCGTCTTCTCGGAGAAGGTCTCCACCCGCGCCACCAAACGACCGGAGCTGGAGGCCGCCGTAAAGCTCGCCGGGGAGATCCGCTCCTCCGGTGTCGCCATCACCCTCGTCGTGCACGAGCACAAGCGCCTCGGCCGCGGCATCGAACTCGCCATGCTCGCCGAGGAGCAGAAGGCGAGCGATGTCGGTCTGGAGTTCCTGACCGGAGAGCTGAAGGGCTCACACGACCCGTCCGGCATCGTGTTCACCGTGCTCGCGGCCATGTCCGGCATGGAGCGCGAGTACATCCGCGACCGCACCCTCGAAGGCCACGAGTCCGCCCGCAAGCGCGGAAAGACCATCGGCGGTGCCGGCGTCACCGACGACGACATGCTGTCCATGGCCCTCCACCTCCGCGACCAGGAGATGAGCTTGCGCGACATCGCCAAGCGGCTCGTCATCACCACCGGCGCGAAGAAGGGCCAGCACCCCTCGCCCGCCGCCGTCATGCGGATGCTGCGGGAACACGACGAACAGGCCACCACGACGGCGGGCGCGTAATCACCCGGCTAGTTTGCGGCTGGTGTATGAGCTAGGACTTCAGGGCCAGGTAGGCGACGGCAGTGACGCCGGACGAACAACTGAGGGGGCGTCATCCGCACCGGCAAGCAGTCGGCTTGACGCGCAGAGGACTTTGCTCCGTTTGTCGGAGGGTACGTTTATGATCACGTTTATGGCTGACGATCCGCGAAACGGCGGTCTGCTACCCGAGGGTGTTCTTGTGCCGGCAGGCCGGGAGGGCGCGCACCCTGCCGGTGCCTCCGGGTTCGTGCTTTCCGAGGTCGGTGGCGTCGGACCCTTGCCCTACGGCGTGGAGCTCGGGTTTCGCCACCTGCTCGGGCGGGACGCCGAAGTCGAGGCCCTGATGGCGGCCTTGACGGGTCTGAAGGAGGGAGCGGGGCGGGCGATCGCGCTGGTCGGAGAATCGGGCACCGGCAAGAGCACGCTGATGGGGACGGCGGCGGCGTATGCCCGCGCCATGCAGGTCGAGGTCGCGGTCCTCGTGGCACATGGCGGTGGCGCGGGCACCGTACCTCCTCCGACTGCCACAGCAAGCGCTGAGAGCGTGGGCCGGGTGGCGGCCCGCGCGACGCGTTCGGCCGCCGTGGTGGCGGTCGTCGACGACCTGCATCAGCTGTCCGCCGACCAGATCGAGGGCGTGGAAAGGCTGATAGAGGCGACCGCGGCCGGCCCCGTGCTGTGTCTCCTGGCCTACCGGCAGAGTCGGCTCTCGCCCGCACACGCGGCATTGCTCTCCCGCGCCGTGTCCGCCGATCTGCTGGAGGTCTGGCACCTTGCACCGCTCTCCCAGGAGCACCCCCGGGACGTTCTCGACGACCACCCGGACGCCCATGAGGTTCGTCGTGAGACCACGGCCAACAAGCAGCACCTCAAAGCGATCCCGGCTCCTCACGGGAGCATCGATTCCGGGACGGCAGTCCTGGGCGAGCTGGTCGGCCTCGAACCCGATGTCCTGAAAGCACTCCAGGCCGCGGCGGTCCTGGGCGAGCCCTTCCACCCGGAACTGCTGGCCGCGGTCGCGGGCCTGGAAATACGCGAGACCATGACTGCGCTGGACACGCTCATCCGCCTGGATCTGGTACGCCCGACCGAGCCCACGACGCAACTGGCGCTGCGGCACCAGACCGTGGAAGAGGCCGTCTACCAGCAGCTCGAATTCAGCCGACGCATCACCCTGCACCGGCGCGCCGAGAGGGCACTGGCCGAGCAGGGGGCTCCGATCGCGCGACGCGCCCACCATGTCGCCCGGGCCGCTGACCCGAACCGACCCGAACACCTGATGACCTTGATCGCCGCCACTCGGGGCGTGCTCTACGCCAAGCCCGCCGTGGCCGCGGAGTACCTGCACGCCGCACTGCCGCTGCTCCAGGAAGGCCAGGCTCACTGGCACGAAGTGCAGGTCCTGCTCGCTCGTACGCGATTGCTGACCGGAAACGCTTCCGAAGGCCGGGCACTTCTCGATGCGCTGCGGTCGGCCATGCCCGGCGGGCAACCCAGCGAAGCGACCACGCTCGCCGACTCCAGCAGGATCGAACGTCGGCTCGGGCGCTACACCGAAGCCGGAGCCATCGCCCGCGCGGGGCTCGCGGCGCTGGCCGACCACGACACCGCGACTGCCGCCGCCCTGCACACCGAACTGGCCGACTACGCCTACGACCTGCAGGACTACGAGACTTCACGTAAGCATGCCGAAACAGCCGCAGCCATCGCACACCGACACCATGACGACATCGGTGAGTCCAACGCCCTGGCCCAGTCCGCCCTCGCCCACCTGTTCACCGGCGACCAGGCGACGGCGCGGGCAACGACGACCAGAGCCGCCGAACTCATCGACGCCGCCTCCGACGCCACCCTCGTGACCAACTTGGAGGCAGCGTTCCAGCTGGGCATGACGGAAGGGATGCTGGGACTCCTCTTCGACGCAGAACGCCACCTCACGCGCGGCGCGGCCCTGTCCAAGAGCACGGGGCAGACGTACATCCAGCCTCAGATTCTCACCGTGCTGGCGAACACCCAGCTGCGTTCCGGGAACCTGCGGCGCACGCTGACGACCCTGGACGAAACCGCCCGCCATATCGAACAGGTCGGCAACCCCAGCACTGAGGCGATCATCGCGATGGTGCGGGCCGAGACCCTCTACTGGCGAGGCGACCCCGGTGATCTACAGGACGCGGTCGCGCTGGCCGAACACGCCGCGGCGATCGCCGGCGACACACCGACCGCGTGGGCGGTCACCGTACGTTGCTTCAACGCCGAATTCGTCCTGCTCACCGGCGACACGGCACGCGCCCGGTGGCTCCTGCTGAACGCCGCCGACGGAACTGACCTGCCCAGGCTCACCACATGGCGCAAACCGCGGTGGTGCGACACCTTGGCGCAGGCCGCCTTCGCCGAAGGCGACCACGCGTCGGTCGACCACTGGGCTCAACTCGCCGAGACCTGCCTCGAACAGCTTCCCTCCACCAGCCGACAGGGATTCGCCCTGCGTGCCCGCATGCGGGCCCACGCCCTGAGCGGCGCAGCTGAGCAAGCGGTGCGCAGCGCGAAGGAGGCGATCACGGCCTTCTCCGCCAGTGGCGAGCGCATAGAAGTCTGCCGCACGCTGCTCACGGCCGCCGAGCTGTCCCTGCACGTCGGGCGTACCCATGAGGTGGCCAACTGGCTGGACCGCGCCGGAATCCTGGCGGACCAATGCGGCTCCGCACGTCTGGCCGAAGCAGTCACCTATCAACGCGGCAGCCTCGCCGCGCACGCCGCAGAGCCGGACGTGCCCGACGCACTGGCGTCACTCACCGCACGGGAACGAGAAATAGCCGGCCTGGTCAGCACGGGAATGACGAACGGCCAGATCGCCTCGACCCTGGTACTCAGTGTGCGGACCGTCGAGACCCACCTCGGACAGGCATATCGCAAACTCGGCGTCTCGAACCGCGCGAGCCTGACCCGCATCATGCTGAACAGCGGCACCCATCACCCACCCGGAACCACCCCTGGCTGAGCCCGTATCGAATTCCGATCCGCCTGCCGTCAGAGTCCGGGGTCGCGCCGGGCGCCCTACTGCGGCGCGCCCGTGCGGGCGACAGTCGAGAGGAGCCGGCTCGGTCCTGGGATCCAGCATCGCCGAAGGCGGTTCACCGTCCGTTCGAGACCGGTAGACATAGGGCAAGCTCAGGCCGGGGATACGCTGCGGGTGACCACCCAGCGATGCGGCGAGATCGGCCGGGTACGCGTGAAGCCGTGGTTCTCGAAGACAGTCATCGGGCCTGTGTGCAGGAAGGAACCCGACACGACACGGTCATCGGTCTCCTCGGGATAGCCCTCGACCGTGCCGCCGCCGCTGCGGGCGATCTCGGCCAGCGCCCCTCCGAGCGCGGCATGGGCAACGCCGCGCTTGCGCAACCCCTTCCCAGTGAAGAAACAGGTGATGCGCCAGTCCGGCAGCGTCACCAGCTCCTTCTCGTACTTCCGCTTGCTCTTGATCTCCGGCAGCTCGGCAGGGGAGCCGAATTGGCACCAACCCACGCAGTCATCGCCACCGAAGACGAGCGCGGCGTGGGCGTGGCCTTCGAGGACGCGTTGCTCTTTCTCCTCACGGTTCTGCTGGGGGGCGCGCCCCTTCCCGACTTTGACGTGGAAGGCCATGCACCAGCAGCCACCCCACACGCCGTTGTTCGCCTCGACCAGTCGGGCGAACGCGGGCCACGTGTCCTTGTCCAGCGGCCTGACGGTGAGGGTGGTGGGCGTGTCGTCTGTCGTCCTGTTGCTCACGGATTCCTCCAGAGGCCGACTTGGTGCCCTGGCCGCTTCGGCGGTGGACCGGCTACCGACCGATGATTGCGCACGAGCACGTCGAACGTCGCGCGTGGGGCGGCGAGTGGAGCAGGCGAGTTTCACCCGGAGCACAGAGGCCGGCGAACCGCCCGTGGGCACTACAGGACCGAACTTGTTCATCGTTTTCCCAGTTCGGACGGACCCGGCCGCGGCTGCGGAACCCGGGGACGGCCGACCGCTGGACCCCGACAAACTGCCCGAACGGTAATGCCGTAGTCCCAAGTGCTGCCACCAGGCAATAAGGGTCCGGTGAAGGACCTACCGCCTGGTCTGCCGCCCGCAGACTCACGCAAGTGGCACAGCCGCCGATCGTGGGATCAACTGGGATATCTGCGCGTGCGCTCCTTGGCGAATCCGAGCTGGTCCCGGGACATGCCGTGGCTGATCGCGTGGTTGCGACGTGAGTGGTCGACGGCCCGCCCGACTGATCATGATCTCTACGACAAGACCATCACCGCAGCCCAGGGCTATGCACGGACTCCGCACGAGTCCCACGGCACCGAGCGCGCATGGGATCGAGTTCTCGAACCCATCGATGAGTTGCTTGCGCGGCGGCAAGCGAGGCACCTCGGCGAGGTCCACAGGGCGCAAGCGGAGCAAGGTGACGCGAGCCCCTGACTTGTCGCCGGTTCACCGCGGTGTGAGCGGCAGGCTGAGGACTCCACGGTCGTGTCCGACGATCAGGTCCGGGCCCGCGGCGGCGAGGCAGGTGATCACGACATCCAGGGCGATGTACCGCACAGCACCGGCTTCCGGTTCCCATACCCGCAGTCGGTGACCCTGACGGGTGCCGGTGGCCAGGACCGTGCGGCCGCCGGGCAGGGTGGTGGCCGCGATGACCGGCAAACCGCCAGTACCTGTGGAGGCGGGCAGGCCCTCGCCGATCGGGGTACCGGTGGCCAGGTCCCACAGCATGACCACGCCCTGGTTGTCTCCCGTGGCCAGCACGGTGCGGTCAGGGGTGGGCACTGCCGCCACAGCCACCACACGGTGATCGGCGGCGGCGAGCGCACGCGCGCTCAGTTGCACGGCCGCGCCTGCTTCCCAGGGGTCGTCGACGGCCGGATCCCACACGTGAAGGCGGCCCGCGGTGTCCGAGGCCGCGATCAGCGTGTGGTTGGCGGAGATCGGGACCGCGACGATCGACTGGATCGGGCTGCCGTAGGGGTTGAGGCGCCCGACGCACTCACCGGTGTCCGGTTCCCACAGCCGGACCGCGCCTCGGGGGGTGGCGGTGACGAGCAGGGTGCGGCCGTCGGGGACGGTCGCACAACACATTCCGCTCACCCCGCCAAGCCATTCGCCGGCCGGTGCGCGAACCGGCTGCCCGACGGCAGGGTTCCACAGGGCGACCGTCCCGGTGTCGCCTCCGCTCGCCAGCAGGACGCGGCCGTCGGACAGGGGCAGGGCCGTCATCGAGCGGACCGGGTCAGGATGTGCCTGCAGCGGGTCGTGGACGAGCCGGGCGTCGGCCACGTCCCACAGGTACACCATCCCCGTGGCCCCCGCGCCGGCCACCAGCGTCGGCCGACCGGGGCGGGACACCACCGCCAGCGAGTTGACGCCCCCGGATGAACCGGGCGCGGAATTGCAGAACACCGATATACGGCCCCAGGGTGTGCCGTCGGCCGCGACCAGCTCGGTCCCGTCCTGCCGAAGCCGGGTCGCTGCTGCACCTGTTGGGCCGGCCGCCGCTGACTCGCCCGGGGCAGCCGACCAGCCGGAGTCCGTCCACGCCCCCAGCAGGTGGTTCTGGGGGCGCGCACCGTCCGGACTCTCCACCAGACCGTCGGCGATCGTCCATGTCCGCTCACAGTCCCAGCAGCGGAAGTAGCCGGTGAGCGACATCAGTTCACGGGCCCGTTCCCTCCCGGCCCGTTGCGGTGCGCCCTTGACCGCGACCAGGCAGGCGACCAGGCACAGGACGGCCGCCCCCGGTGTCTCGGGGGGTACGCCCGCTACCGCGACTTCACGTGCCACCCGCAGGAAGGGCTCCCACCCCTCCCCCAGCGCCCCTTCTCCCAAGGCTGCGGCGACCTCGCCCCAGGGATGCCCTCCAGGGCGGGCATGGGCGGGAGCAGACAGCCCTGGGGCCTCGAGAGGCGGACGCACCGGGTTCACGAAGAACTCGGGGATCTCGGTATCGCTCCCGCACCCGGGACACGACAACTGCAGCTCATCTTCCTGGGCATGGGGAAGCTGCTGCAGGGCTCCGGCAATGGGATGACCGGCGAAGGCCACACAGGACAGCGCGAGGTGGGCGTACGTCTGCGCGGGGGTGCCGGCGGCAAGGAGGCTTCGGATGGCCGCCCGCTCGGCCAGACTCAGCGCGGCGCCGAATCCCGCCTCGAGACCGGCCGGGGCAGGAGGCATGTAGTCGGCGGTCATGATGAATCCCAGGTCCACCCAGAAGTCCACGCTCTGCCCCGGAGGCAGTGCCGCCGCCGCTTCGACGAGGTGCGGCAGGGCCGCGTAGGCCCCGTCGGAGACGACCCCGTCGTCCATCAGGCCGGCGGTCAAGTGCGTCCAGGTCTGCCGCCATTCCTCACCGGTCCCGGTGACAGTCGTCGAGGCCATCTGCTCCAGGAGTGCTCCCACCTCGTCGGCGGTCACACCCTCGAGGTCACGCCAACGAGGGTCGTGCAGGGGCAGCTTCGAAATCATGGGGCGAGTCTCGCAATCGGCGGTGACTGGTGAGGGGGCCTGCTGCTCCCGCGGCCGGCGAATCAGGCCGGGGCGCGCGTTGAGATGCTGTGGCCTGGCGGACGAGGTGGGCGTGCGGGCTCGGTAGGACGGGTGCCGTACCTCGCCGTGGCTCAGCTCATCATCCGATCGGCGACGACTGCCGCGGAACGGGGCACGATCCGCTCCAGTACCGACAGGACAGTGTCCCAGCCGTCGAGAGCCACCACCTGTGCGGCAAGCCTGCGGGCGTGGGACGGCTCGGACAGCTCCATGAGTGCGGTCAGTGCGCGAGCTCGCGTCGCGCGGTACGCGATCGAGCGGCTGAGGGTCTCCGCCCGGCCGGGATCGCCGCGCCGGGCCCGCTCCCGGACCACCGCGACGAGTGCCTCGCCTCTTGCCCAGCGGTCGTTGATCGAGTGGACAAGGGCCTCGGCCCGGCCCGGATCACCGCGCCGGGCCAGCTCCCGGACCACCGCGATCAGTGCCCTGGCTCGTGCCTGGTCGTCGGCGATCGCACGGGCGACTTCCTCGGCGCCGCCCGTGTCGCCGTGGCGGGCCAACGCCCCGACGATCTCCGCCTGCCGTCCCGCGCGCAGATCGGGGTCGAGCCGGTCCGCGTGGGCCATGGCCGGCCCGACTTGCCCCTGGCGGGCCAGGAGGAGCGTCACGGATCTCAGCAGAACGTCGTGGTCGAGGCCGACGACGGTGTCGAGCAGTGTCTCCGCCCGGTCGGCCAGGGCGAGGGCCACGTCCCGGTCTGCGCCTTCGGCGACCGTGTCCAGCACACATGCCATGTCCCAGGCGCTGAGGAGGGTTCTGGGTGGGAGCGGGCGACCGTGGACCTCGTCCGGATCACCTTCCAGGACCATGTCCTGGTCATCGGTTGCGCCGATCGCCCACCCGCACAGTGTGCCGTCGGCGTCGACGGCGGGTCCGGGGTCGGTACGCAGAAGAGCGTCGAGCCGACCCAGGTCTCCTCCCAGCGCCTCGCGGGCCAACACCAGCGCCAGAGGCCGTGGCTCGGACCATCCTGTCGCGTTGCGGGATCGCGAGATCGCCTGGACGCGGTCGGAGAGCGCGGCGGCCCGGTCATGGTCGCCGGTGACGACGGCCACCTCCACGAGGAGGGCGAGCACCTGTTCCGTCCCTTCGACGGCGGGGGAATCACCCACCTTGGCGTACGGACTCACCTCGGCGTACGAACTCACCTCCGCCTCGGCGCGAGCGGCGAACCTGAGCGCCTCATCGGCATCCCCGCTGTCCGCCACCGCCTTTGCCAGCAGAGCCCAGGCCCTCCCCCAGTTGTGCGGGTAGCGGATCCTTTCCGCCAGAGCGGCGGCCTTGTCAGGCTCACCAGCGCGGGCCCATTCCGGCACGAGGGCGACCAGTGCGTGGTCTCGCTGCTGCCGCAGGGGAATCGACTCGGCCAGTGCCTGGGCACCGTCCAGGTCTCCCGCGCCCGCCGCGGTCTTCACCAGTTCCACGAGCTCGTCGCCCTGCTTGAGCTCGTCGGTGATCGTGTACGCCAGCTCAGCCGCGCGCACGAGGCGGCCGGTGCGGGCCAGCGCCCTCGGCAACCACCCCTTGGTGAGACCGTTGTCCGGGACCCTGCCGACCGACAGCCGGAGAAGAGCCAGCAGGCAGGGCTCGAACCCCCTCCGCAGGACGAGGTCCGTCCCCGCGTGGTTCTCCGGTGCCAGGCCCCGACGTCGCTCCCATTCCCGCGTCGTGAAAAGCTCTTGCCCCCACTGGGCCGACCCCTCTGGCATGCCTGATGCTCCCTCGATGCGGCCGGCCCCCCGGCTGGAACACCTGTCCACGCCGGCCGTTGTTGGATAGTGACGGAGCCCCGCACCCGACCTGACGTACCGTCAGGCGCCAGGCGTCAGGCACTCGTCGCCTTTCAGTCCGAACTGTGGTCGCGGTGGTCTGTGGCGCCGTCTGCGGCACCCCGCCGGACTGCCGCATGGTGGAGTTCCTCGATCAGCCAGTCCCCGCAACCGGGTCCCTCACGGCCGGTGAACTGGAGGAGCACGCTGCCGTCAGGTCCCTTCACAGCGCGGCGCATTCCCCAGCCCCAGTCACTGTTCCACCAGCTCTCTCGTTCGATCGAGATCTCCTCCCAGCCGAAGGGCCGCAGCACGCGGTCGATAGCCACCACCACACCGTCCTCGAAGCAGTACAGGCGTGGCGCGGGGCCGCCCGGCCTCCGGAAGTAGAGAGGCGAAAACACGAACACCACGAAGTACGCGGCCAGCGCCAGGGACAGGACGGCCGCTGGAATACGGAGCCATCGATATCCCTCGTCAAGGCCGTGCAGAAGATCCTTCGCGACTATCACGGCCCCCGCGGCCAAAGGAAGGCACAACACCCATGACGCCCCGTTGGGTGACTTTTCGGGGCATGCGAATCCCTCATAGCGGCCGTAGCCGCGCGCGGCCGCGATGTCCGAAGCCTGCTCGCGTTCACGCACGTCATCCCCCCCATCGATCACACCGTCCGAAAAGCTGATCCTGCTGCCCTCCTGAGCCTTGCCGAACTCGCAGTCGACGAAGGTACGCGGTCACCGAGAGATCGTGGCCCCGCGGCTGGCGCGCTGCAGCCATGGGAACTGGCATGGGGTTGTGACGCCCCCGTGGGGAGGCACGTTCGCATGGACACGTCGCCCCTTCCCGTCTCTCTCCGGCTCGCGGGAGGGCTCACACTCGTACGGCGATGCCCGCACCAGGCAAGTCTGCCCGCTCGTCCGGACCGGGGACATCCGTGGAACTACGTAGCTCGGCGCGCGTCTTTCATCCTCGGGGACGTCTGCGGCCTCACGCCTGACCGCGACGGTGGGGACGATTCCAGGGCCAAGGCTCGGGCGAACTCCCATCCACGCCGGCCCAGAGGCATGATCACGACGACGAACCCAGGACCCCGAAGGGGGAACGTCCTGCACCCCTTCACCACGAAGGCCAACTACCTGGCATCGGTGCCGGGGAGTTGCGCAAGCTCGGCATGGGCCGCGAGGGGGCCAGTCCGGGATAACTCGCGCAGGCACCGGCCGCCGGCTTCCCACCGAAACAGATGTCTACAACTCGACCGCGAAGCCCTGCTCCGGCCTTCGTCAAACCCTTGGCCTGCGCGCCGCGGTCAACGCGGAAGCCTTCCAGGAACTCCCCGCCCTCTACGTGATCCTCGCGGCACGCGCCTCCGCCGCCCAGTCCGCCTCCCTCTCCTCCTCCCGGATCGGCGTCCGCCTCAAGCCCCACGTCGGTGGCAGCGGCATCGCGGAGATGAGCACCCCCGCCACCTCGAAGTTCGGGGTAGCGCTGGAAGACGACGGAGGCTGGCAGCGGCTCCTTGACGCCTACCGCGACAGGCCATGGCTGGCATGGGTCCACGCGCACATCGGCTACCGGGACTGCCCGCTGGACGCGGGGAGAGGGCCAAGAGTTCGCGCCCCACCATCAACCACACGAGGTGGTGGTGGTCAGTCCGCTCCCGTTCCCGTATCGCCACCACCGCCGCGTCATTCAGTACGGTCAACCGGTGGCTGACGGCGCAGAGTTCGGCCATGCGGTCGCCTCGCTCATCCCACCCGCCCCGGCTGCCGACCGGCCTCGTACGCCCATACGCCCGTACGCGGTGGCGCTCACATGGTGAAGCCGCCGTTGCGTGTCAGCCGGGCCTCGCCATGGGTTCACGCCAGAGTTCAAGGCCGAGGTCGATGCAGGCGAACGCAAGGTGGATGCCGAACTTCGGAACGCCTTCGGAGGCCAGGTCCGTTGGGCTCAGCCTACGAGGCGAGGGCGGCCCACCGGGGTGGGAGCCACGCCGAGGTGTTCGAGCAAGAGCCCTTCCCGGGTGGACCAGGGGCAGATCTCGACGCTCTTGGCCCCGCTGGCTTCCATGAGTGCCTGTGCGATCAAGGCTCCGGCCAGGGACTGCTCGGCGCGGTGCCGGGAGATGCCCGGCAGTTTGGCGCGGTGGGACGGTGTGGCATCGGCCAGCAGGGAGACTGCCGCGCGCAGTTGGGGCAGTGTCAGCCGCCGCCTTGTCCGCGGCGTCCTGCTCTGGGCTGCAGCCAGCCGGGCAAGCTGTTCAAAGGTCTTGGAGCAGGCCAGCACCTGGCCTCCCGGGTCGGCCTGCGGCAGTCTGGGGACGGCTTCCAGAGACTCACGGAGGTACTGCAGGACTTCCGCCAGGCGGCGTCGGGACGGCGAGGTGCCGCCAGGAAGCCAGTCGCGAGTGATCCTCCGCGCGCCCAGCGGTAGCGAGTTGACGACGTGGGGCTGGTCTCCGGTGCCGGAGGCGATCTCCACGGTGCCGCCGCCGATGTCCAGGACCAACAGCTGCCCGGACGTCGGACCGGCCCACTGGCGGGCGGCCACGTAGGCCAGGCGCGCTTCCTCTTCGCCGGTCAGCACGCGCAGGCGGGTGCCGGTGGTGCGTGCCACTCGCGCGATGACCTCGTCGCGGTTGGGCGCGTCCCGGATGACGGAGGTGGCGAACGCGAACACCTCCGGTCCACGCGGACGCGGGTCCGCAGCGACGGCCTCGGCCACTGCCCGCTCGACACTCTTCATGCCGGCCTTCTCCAGCCGGCCTTCGGGGTCGAGGGTCTCGTGCAGGCTCAACCGCACCTTGCGGGAGAACACCGGCTCCAGCACCGGGCCCGGGCGCCGCCGCACCACGGTCAGCAGAGCACTGTGGCACCCCACGTCGAGCACACCTGCCTGACGCACTCCATCGCCTCCCCTCTGGCTCCCGCGCTCGACCAAACCGGCTCCTTGTCCCATCTCCTCCGATGTCCCCTCGCAGACAATATGACGAGGGTTCCCGGCCAGTAAGTAAGCATACCGTCACCACCCATGCACCCTCTGCCTCGGTCCACAGTGTGGAGCGAGGGCACGCGAGTTCCGGAATGGAGAACGGGGGCGCACCGCGCTCAACCAGGTGTCAGCCGCGACGCCCCTCATCAGGGGAGGCGCTGTCAGGTGACCCCTCGCTCAGGCGATCTGCCCGGTAACCGTCTACCCCCGTCCTCCCGTTCATGCCCGGCCAGGGCCAGCTCGGTCCGGATACGGTCAGCTTCTTCCCACAGCACGTCCACCCGGCACCGAGCAGAGAGAGTTGGTGTGGTCCCAGAGGTCCCGCGACCGACGGCATCCGCAACCTCCACAGGAGCGACGGCACGACAGCCCTCCCCCGCTCCCAGGAGATCGCAGGGCCACCAGCGAAAACGTAGCCACCTGCCCCGAGATCAGGGCACGACGCTGGCACAAATCCGCGCGGTTGCGGCCCTCGTCGCGCACCGTTCATCGGGCTAATGTCGGTCAAATGAGCGCAGATGATGCGAACCGGCGATGGACGCAGTCCATGCCCGAGGCGTACGAGCGCCACCTGGTGCCGGTCTTCTTCCGCCCCTTCGCCGCCGACCTGGCCACCAGGGCCGCGGCGCTGCGGCCGCACACTGTCCTGGAACTCGCCGCCGGAACCGGGGCGTTGACCTCGGCCCTGCTCACCGAGATGCCCACAGCCTCGGTGGTGGCAACCGACCTCAACGAAGCGATGGTCACGGCCGGATCGGCACGGGAGCCGCGTGCGGACTGGCGGCAGGCGGACGCCCAGAAGTTGCCCTTTCAGCACGACGGCTTCGATCTCGTTCTGTGTCAGTTCGGGGTGATGTTCTTCCCCGACAGGCCCGGCGCTTACGCCGAGGTCCGCAGGGTCCTGGCTCCACGGGGACGGTTCCTGTTCAGCGGCTGGGGGCCGCTGGCCTCGCACGGGTTCGGAGCCGCCTTCCAGGCCGCCCTGGAACAAGCCATGCCCGACACGGCGCCTCCCTTCCTCAAGCACGTACCCCACGGCTACAGCGATCCGGCCGTCGTCGCCGCGGACCTCGCCGCCGCCGGACTGACCCTGGCCGGCAGCGAGGAGGTCACCCTGAAAGGCGTCGCGGAGTCGGCCGCATCCGTCGCCACCGGGTTGCTCACCGGCACACCCGTGAGCACCGCCCTCCAGGCCCGCGAGGACGCCCAGGCCCTGCACACCGCCATCACGCGGAAGATGACGGACCGTCTCGGTGCCGGGCCCGTGACGGCGCCGATGACCGCGACCGTCTACCTGGCTCAGCGTCAGGCATGACCCTCCCCCGTCCGAACACCGCTCCGCTTCCGGTTTGTTGATCCGGCACACGGGTCAAGAGCGCCATAGCGATCTCTGGCGGGGGGAACTACCGCATCGCTACGAAGGCAATGCGGGTCGTGGTGCGTCGGTACTCCGTCAGCAGTTGCCCGTCCGCCGCGTCGACGATGCGAGGGTACGTCCGGTGCGGTCCGCACAGCCCGCGTCGCCGAGTGACATGTCGACGCGGGCTGTGCCTCCAGCGCTTCCCGGCGAAGGGCCTGTCATCGGTCGGATCCGCCAACTGGACTTCGTTAAGTCAGACGAGGGATCCGGATTCCGAACGTTCCCCGGCGATTGACGGCTATCCCCTGCCGACCCGGCTCGGGGGCGGTGAGGGGGGACAGGTGTATCTGTCGCGTACGGCGTCGGAGGGGCCGTTGGCGCTGAAGACCGTACGTGCCGAACTGGGCGTCGGCGCCGGGTTCGAGGATGGTTTGCTCGCGAGATAGCCAGCAGCGACCACGTGCCTTCGCGTACACTGCGCCGGTCGTCGACCACAGGTCCGCGGGGCACCGGCAGCAGTGGCTGGCCACGGAGTACGTGGACAAGCCGTTCCTCGCCGAGTTAGTGCAGTTCTACGCGCCGGTGCCGGAGCCCGCCCTCAGGGGCATGGCAGCCGAACTCGGCGAGGGCTTGCCGGCCCGCTCATCGCCTTCGGCATCGTCCGGGTCGTCGACGACACCAGGCCCACCCGGACCCGGCGGGCGGCTTCCTCGACTCCCCCGGCTGGATACCGCCGCCGCAGGCGTCCGGCGGGACCTCGACCGGCCCCGGCGACATCCTCTGGCTGGGCGCGGGGCTGGTCCACGCCGCCACCGGACAGGTCCCCCTCCTACGGCGCGGTGAGGCGCCGCCGGCGGCCCAGCTGCTCTGCCGGATTGTGCACGAGGAGCGGGAGCTCGACGCCGTACCCCCGCGCTCGTACCGCCGTTGGCGGACTGCGACGCGGCACCGCGCGCCGTCCATCTCTCGCCGAGGTCGCGGGTGCCCGTGGGCGCCGGGTAGGCCCAGGTGGTTGTGCCGTCGTGAGTGGCGTGGGTGCACCGGGTGGCGAAGACCGCGGGACGCGGTCCCGGACACGGCGAAGGCCTTGAGGAACAGTGGGCGGCAGCCTTGAGCGCGGCGCCGCTCAACGACTCCTGGAGAGACTTGTCTGACGACGTCGGCGGCCGCCGCGAACGCGCGCGCACTCCACAGCTCGAAAGACGGCACCTGTGATCCGTTCTGGTCCGTTCGAGGGGCGGCCCCTCGGCAACGGGTGTCCCGTGTCCGTCCTCGGCTGCGTCCGGTGGTGTTGTCAGTGGTGGCGTGCAGGATGACGGCATGACCACACCAGTTGCGCAGATCGTGGACGCCGCTGCCTACGCGCAGGCCGTCGAGGATGTCGTGGCGGCCGCGTCCGCCTATTACACGGACGGTGCCTCTCCCCTCGACGACGACGCCTACGACCAATTGGTGCGCGGCATCGCCGTCTGGGAGGCCGCGCACCCCGATCAGGTGCTGCCCGCCTCGCCGACCGGGAAGGTGGCCGGTGGGGCGGTCGAGGGCGATGTGCCGCACACGGTGGCGATGCTGAGCCTGGACAACGTGTTCTCGCCCGAGCAGTTCACCGCGTGGACGGCCTCGCTGGCTCGCCGGATCGGGCACGAGGCGGAACGCCTCAGTGTGGAGGCCAAGCTCGACGGGCTCGCCGTCGCGGCCCGATACCGCCAGGGTCGTCTGACCCGGCTGATCACCCGCGGCGACGGGATCGCCGGAGAGGACGTCTCGCACGCGATCGGCACCCTCGAGGGCCTGCCGGAAACGCTGGCCGATCCGGTCACCGTGGAGGTGCGCGGGGAAGTCCTGATGACGACGGCCCAGTTCGAGCATGCCAACGAGGTGCGCACCGCACACGGCGGAGCGCCGTTCGCCAATCCGCGTGGGGCGTCCGCGGGCACCCTGCGGGCCAAGGAGCGCGCGTACACGGTGCCGATGACGTTCTTCGGCTACGGTCTGCTGGCCCTGCCCGCCACCGACGCCGAGCTTGCCGAGCGGCTGGACAGGCTCGCGCACAGCGAGCTGATGGTCCTGGCCGCGCAGCTGGGGGTGCACACCACGGCCTCCACCGCGGTCCCCGGGATCGTCGCCACGTCCGTGGAGGAGGTCCTGGAACGCGTGCGGGAGATCGCCGCGCTGCGCGCCGGGCTGCCCTTCGGGATCGACGGCGTCGTCATCAAGGCCGACCTGGCCGCCGACCAGCAGGCCGCGGGATCCGGGTCGCGCGCGCCCCGCTGGGCGATCGCTTACAAGCTCCCCGCCGTGGAGAAGATCACCCGTCTGGTCGAGGTGGAGTGGAACGTGGGCCGCACCGGGATCATCGCCCCCCGCGGCGTCCTCGAACCGGTGGAGATCGAGGGTGCCACCATCACCTACGCCACCCTGCACAACCCGGCCGACATCACCCGCCGCGACCTGCGACTCGGCGACCATGTCATGGTCCATCGCGCCGGCGACGTCATCCCGCGCATCGAGGCGCCGGTCGCCCACCTCCGCACCGGCGACGAAGAGCCGATCGCCTTCCCCGAGGTGTGCCCGCGCTGCGGCTCCGCCATCGACACCAGCCAGGAGCGCTGGCGGTGCGAGCAGGGCCGCAACTGCCACCTGGTCGCCTCCCTGTCCTACGCCGCCGGCCGCGACCAGCTCGACATCGAAGGTCTGGGAGCCACCCGCATCGTGCAGCTCGTCGAGGCCGGCCTGGTCACTGATCTCGCCGACCTGTTCACCCTCACCCGCGACCAACTCCTGGCGCTGGAGAGAATGGGCGCCACCAGCACCGACAACCTCCTCGGCGCGATCGACGCGGCCAAGAATCAGCCGCTGTCGCGGGTCCTGTGCGCCCTCGGAGTCCGCGGCACCGGACGCTCCATGTCCCGCCGCATCGCCCGACACTTCGCCACCATGGACAACATCCGATCCGCCGCCCCCGAGACGATGCAGCAGGTCGAGGGCATCGGCACCGAAAAAGCCCCGTCGATCGTCGCCGAACTCGCCGAACTCGCCCCGCTCATCGACAAGCTCACCGCGGCCGGGGTGAACATGACCGAACCCGGCGCGACCCCGCCGCCCCCCGCGACCGGCGACCCTGACACCGCCGGCGGCACGGAGGCGGCGGGCGGCCCGCTGGCCGGGATGACGGTGGTGGTCACCGGTGCGATGACCGGCGTGCTGGAGAATCTCAGCCGCAACCAGATGAACGAACTCATCGAACGCGCCGGCGGCCGCTCCTCCTCCAGCGTCTCCAAGAAGACCACCCTGGTCGTGGCCGGGGAAGGCGCAGGATCAAAGCGGGCCAAGGCCGAAGAACTCGGCATCCGCCTGGCCACCCCGGACGAATTCGCCGCCCTGGTCGCCGACTTCACCAGCTGACCACTGCGACGGGTGTTCCGCAGCCCACCACGGCCAAGACAGCGAGGGGGCCGCGTACAGGACCGGCCCCCTCGCCGGGGCAGGAGGTCGATCTGTTCATCACCTGCGCCGGCTCCGACCACTGCCAGGACGACTGCCCCCGCTGCGCAACTGCGCGTTCGTTACGGACTGCTGCACGTTTTGGCTGTACGGCTGCAACGGGCTCTGCACGAACCGTGATCCCTCGCACCACCGAGTCCTGCGCCTCGCACCGGCCCGTACTCCGGCGAGCTCCGATCGGCCGGAGTACGGGTGGGGTCACACCGCTGCGGTGGCCGGCGTGGGCAAGGCGTGCCGGACTCGGAGACCCACCGCGCCATGCCAAAGGGAAACGGTGCGGGCTCCGGTACCGCCACGGTCAGGCGTGCCGTCTCCCCTTCACCCGGTGCTGCCTTGGGACTTGCTTCTTATCGCGCCGATCGTCTGACCGGCCATGAGGAGGCAGGCGATGAGAGCGAAGGGCCAGATCCATAGGGCTGCATCGGCGTTGTAGAGGGGGGTGAGGACGGACAGCACCGACAAAGCGGCCCAGACGGCGAGCCGTGCAGAGAGAAGTACCCAGGGATTGGCAGGGCGTGCGAAGAGGACGAGCCCGCGCACCGAGCCCGGGGGGATGGCCATACGTGTCTCCGTGACTGTTCGTACCTCGGCGGCTGAATGATCGTTCCAAAGTGACCATGTGGACCGGCATCGGCACGCCACCCTCGCCATGTTCGCACACCCATTCCTGGCCGCCACGGCTCGTCAGGCGGGGGGAAATGGGGGGCGCAGCTGATGGGACCGTCGGGCCATCGGACTCACTGTGGCCGAGGTTGGGCGACTCCCGGCAGATCCTCGGCAGATCGTCTTCCCCGGCCCCCGCACTTGAGCGGACACCGAGGATGACACCACGCGCTGAGTTGGCCGAAGTGGCGGAGCCAACGGCAGGCATTCACCCGCCGCTGTCCCTGCCTGCGGAGTTGTCGCACGATCGAGCGCGGACGCACGCGAATCCAGTACCGGCCCGACCTGGTGGACGGCTGTCTGCGGCACCGGTCTGACCATGGGCGGCTGACCTGTGCCCCGCGAGGTGAAGGGGTATTCGGTGACTCCTCCCCCGGCTGAAGCCGGGGGCTTCTCGTTACGCCGGGTTGGCGTCGCGACGGACCAGCCCGGCCCATAGCAGGTTGGTGGCTGCCACTGTGTCGGCGTGCGCGGTGTGGCCGCAGGCGACGCAGTGGAACTTTTCCTGGGCGGGCCGGTTGTCCTTCGCGGTGTGCTCGCATTCGGGGCAGGTGCGGGAGGTGTTGCGGGGGTCCACAGCGATCACTTCCCGTCCGGCGCTTTCAGCCTTGGCGTGCAGGATCGTCAGGAACACCCCCCATCCGGCATCGTTGATCGACTTGTTGAGGCCGGCCTTCGCGGCGGCTCCGTTGGGCAGGAAGGTGCCCGGCTGGTCGGGGTCGGGCTTCGGCGCGGGGGCCTTGCTCATGTTGCGGATCTTGAGGTCTTCGTGCGCGATGAAATCGTGCGCGCGCACCAGGCCGAGGGCAGTCTTGTGTGCGTGGT
>NZ_JBEXEA010000039.1:0-70754 GCF_040606035.1 Streptomyces sp. NPDC005483 | reverse complement strand
GTCCAAGCGTGCCTGACCCGGCAGATCCTCGTGCTCGCCGACCGGGCCTACCGGGGTGCCGGCGCCACCGTCCGCACCCCCTACTACCACCACCATGAACAGCCCGAGCACTACCAGCAGTTCAACCGCGACCATGCCCGGCTGCGGGCTCCGGGCGAGCGCGCCTTCGCACAGCTGAAATCCTGGCGACTGTTACGGCGAGCCCGATGTTCAACCCGGCGTATCGGCACCGTCGTACAAGCCATCCACACACTCTTGACCTGCGACTATTCAGGATGAAAGAGGTTCACTGGGGGCAGATCTCCAAAACGTTGTGACGTCCGGCCGGCAGCACGACACGTACCCGGTGCCGCAGCAAGTCCGCTATGACCTGGGACATTTCCATCCACAGGGCCAGGTCGTCGGACCTACCGTCAAGACCCGGGCCGCTGGACGGGAAGCGCAGGATCAGCTCGGCGTTGGCCATGGAGACGCGCCGAGGCGCCCTGGAGGCGACGTGCCGGCGGATCGAGGCCGCCGCGCGACGCGCTGCCTGGTGCACAGCGGTCCGGACGTCCTGCCGGGATCCCAGTGAGGACAGTTCGGCCAGCCGGTCGGGCGTGAGCCTGGTCAAGGTCTCCAGGTCGAACGACAAGGGGTGACGCACCACACGGGTCGGTAGTTCCGACAGCAGCTGACGCGACTGTTCGAAACTTTGTGCCGACCAGGGCCGTTCCCGGGCGACGGCCGCGGCGTCGACGGCCTGGGCAGCTGGTGCGGTGGCGGCCGACGGCGCGGACTCCGCCCCGGGCGGTGTGCCGTCGGCTGTCCCGGTGATCGGCTTGTGGACCTGCCTGACGTCCACGGTCTCCAGCGAGCGCAGCCACTCCCGCACCTCCGGTGAAACCTGTCCTTCCGCGGACACCGGCAGCATCCCGTAAAGCCCTTCGGGAACGTCCACGCGCAGGGGCGTGGAGCCGGAGCTGGGGGTGAGCAGGACGGTGACATCGAAGACGTAGTGGCGCCAGGTGCGGGTGGCCTCGCGGTTGGTCTCCTCCGTCTCGAAGGCGCTGCCGCCGTGCCCCGTCTCCCGGGCGATGTCCAGCACCCCCGCGCCGCGGCCCAGGAGGACGCTGTCGTCCGCCCCCGGCCCCCTGCCCTCGGGCCCCGCGGCGAGATAGTGGCCCGAGACCCGTTCGATGCCGGACTCGCGCTCCTGGTCGACCTGTTCGTAACGACGCTGCTTCATCCGGGGCTCCGTGACGTCGCGCAGCGGCCGGGCGGCCGTGATCCGCAGACCGACGGTGACGTGCCCGTGCCCGAACGGCACCCGGTAGGTGTTCTTCAGCAGGTCGGCCACGAAGGGCCGGAGCTGGTCCTCCCGGGTGGCGCTCTCGTAGGTGAGCCCCTCCGTCGTGGTGGCGTCCAGCCCCGGTACCGCCCACACCTCGTCGCGCGTGAGGTCGGGCCGGGCCGCTCGGCCGGCGGCGGCCACCTTCGCCCAGCGCTGGACCGCGCCCGCTGCCGGAACGTCCCACGGATGGAACACGTCCAGGACCGCGTCCGCGGGGGGCCGCGGCTCGACGGCCTCCCAGCGCGGGGCGACGCCGTACGTCCGGGCGAACGGCGAGGTGTACGGGCCGGGCCGTGACAGGTCCCGAGGGGTGGTGAAGTGCTGCGGTACGACGTACCGCAGGCTGCCGCCGACCAGGTCGGTGGCAGCGGAGCCGTCCTCCCGCCACAGGAGAGCGGGCCGGCGCGCCACCGGACGATGGACGGGACGCTCCGGCTCCCGGCGGCCGCGCAGGAAGTGGCGCGCGGTCCGCCACAGGGACGTCACACCCCGGGGCAGATCACCCAGCACCGCCTCCACAGCCTGGGGCAGTTCGCGGGTCAGCATCAGCTCGATCCGGAATCCGACACCGTGCTCGAACTCGTACCCGGTGTCGTCCTTCGTGGTCGAGGCCCGGTAGATGCCGACCTTCTTGTCAGTGGTCTTGCCCGACCGGACGACTCCGGCGAAGTACCCGGCCGACAGGTCCGCGCCGCCGTGCCGCGCGGCGCTCAGCCGCGCGCCGTCCTCCTCGTCCTGCTGCGGATGCGTACCGCCGCGGGCGGCTACGCCGGCTCCGGCGCCCCAGCCGGTGCCGCGGGACAGGTTGCGGTGCCGCTCCTCGACGGACTCACCGCGCAGGGTGAGCCGGAGGTCGGGGCGCGGACGCTGGGAGCGCGCCGGGTCGACCCTCTCGATGAGTACCCGGACGGACAGGTAATGGGTCGAACCGAGCATGCCCGACACGGGGAGCCAGGCGTGTACGCCCTGGTCCAGCAGGGCGGGCAGCCCGGCCTGGAGCTCGTCGCGGTGAAAGCGGGCGAGAAGGGCCCGCTCCAGGTCGCGCTGCTCCTCGGTGCCCGGCCGTCCGGCTGCCGCCAGCACGCCACGGGCGCGCAGCCGCCGGACGATCTCCGGTGCGACACCGTCCGCGTCGAGTACCTCCGGCCAGCCGAGGGTCCGCGGCAGCCGGCCTTCCGCGTAGTCACGGAAGTGACCGCCCGGGGGAGTGCTGGTGGACGCCTCGGGCGTTCGTGGAGCGGCTGAACCGGTCCGGTCCGGCGCGAAGAGGTCCTCGACCCGTCGTTCGGGCACCTCCAGGTCCAGGCCACCGTCGAGGCGTACGTACCGGGTGAGGGACTTGACGGTCTTGCCCTTGACCGCTTCGAAGGTGAGGGAGAAGACCGGATCGGTCCGGTAGGTCGAGAACGAGCCGCTGTACGTGCCTCGGGAAATCTCGATCGAG
Organism: Streptomyces sp. NPDC005483; assembly: GCF_040606035.1. Classification (NCBI taxonomy): domain Bacteria; kingdom Bacillati; phylum Actinomycetota; class Actinomycetes; order Kitasatosporales; family Streptomycetaceae; genus Streptomyces; species Streptomyces sp. NPDC005483. Next base: position 67,977 of record NZ_JBEXEA010000039.1, on the reverse strand, counting down.
CCGGTGTTCTTCTCCAGGCCCCGGGACCAGCGGGTCTGCGCACCGCCGTGGCCGGTGGCGACCACCCTGCCGTTCGCGGTACCGCCGGAGCCGGTATTGCCGGCGGCGACAGCGCGGACGGCGTGCTCCTCATGGGCTTCCGATCCGCCGTGCGCCGCCGCGCTGCCCACGGCCGGGGAACCGTGCGTTCCCACCTCGGCCTGGACGCCGAGGCTGAGGTCCGCGCTCAGGGACAGTTTCTGCGAGGTCGCCAGACCGCGCCGGGTCAGGGTGCGCAGATAGTGCTCGATCTCGACGCCCTCGCCCGGGGTGGCGATCAGTTCGGGCCGCAGGGCACGCAGCCGGACGGTGAGGGCGACCGACCAGCCGTCCCACCCGGGCAGCCGCACCGTGTGTCCGGCCGCCGAGGTGAGGTGTCCGAAGCGGGCGGCCAGTTCACTCGGTCTGAACGTGTCGAGGATCTCCTTGGGCCACGCGGCGAAATGCCGTGACCAGGGCTTGCCGAGCACGCCGTGGTAGAGATTGGCGGCGAAGAACTGAAGGTGCGGGGTGCCGGCGAAGGTGGGGTAGAGACCGGTGGTGCCGCGTGTGAAGTCAAGGCCGGTATCTTCCGCCGGCCACTGCCGGAGGTAGGCGGGCGTCGTCGTGCTCCGGTCCGCGACTACCACCGGCCGCAGCCCGGTGTCCGCTTCGGGGGTCAGGAGCTCGGCCACCAGATCGCCCGGCAGGTGCAGCCAGACCAGTTCCTCCACCCGTGCCTTGCCGTCGACGGAGCGCAGGGACAGCTCGTAGGCGATGTCGTGGACACTGGCCCGGCTGGTGTTCTCGTTGCCCTTGCGCCGGTAGGCGGAGGTGCCCGAGGTGAAGCCGGTCTGTGTGCCGCCTTCGACCGAGACTCCGGTGCGCAGCGCGCCGAGCCGGGCCTTCAGCCAGGCCAGGATGCTCAGCCGGGCGGCGCCGCCCGCCGACAGCGACACCTTCCAGTGCCGGCCCCGGCTTCCCACGGTGACGGTGGTGGCGGCGGCGCGGACGTCGATACTGGCTGGGCTCGGCCGGTCCGGCGCGCTCGCGCCCAGCAGATGGCCGCGGACCGCGAGCCGGAACACACGATCGCCCAGGGGGACGTCCTCCACGATGCCGGCGGCCAGGTCCTGTGCGGTGCCCTCCAGAGCGGGTCGCCCAAAACGCATCGTCAGAGCTCGCTCCACCCGGAGCCAGTCCGCGCCGGAGCGGGCCGGACCGTACGCCTCGGCGAGCCGGTCGCGGAAGAAGTCCGCGACGAGTTCGGCTCCGGGCAGCGCGGAAGCCGAGGAGAAACCCATCTCGCCGCCTTGCCGGAGCATGTCCGGCGCGTCGTAGCCGGGCAGTCGCAGCGGGCCGGGCGGGACGACGTCGTAGGCGTCCGAGGTGTCTCCGGGTACCGCCTCGGCCGAGGGCTGGGCGGGCAGTGGCCGGGCGGAACCGTCCGCAGTGCCCTTGCCCTTGCCGCTGTCCTCATCGGTGAGGTACGGGTCGGTGAGGTACGGCGACACGACCCGTCCGGACAGCCGCCACTCGAACTCGGCCGCGCCCTGGCCGTCCAGCCAGGGTACGGCGAGGTCGGAGCGGACCGGCGCGGTCAACGGAGGCGGCATGCCGCCCTTGTCCGGGACGAACTGCACTTCCGCGTCGAGCAGGGCGTTGTACCGGGCCCGTGACTCGGTCGAGTTGAAAATGGTGTGGCTGAGGGTCTGCGCGGTGGCACTGTACTGCCAGCGTCTGCCCAGAGCGCCCGAGAGGACGGCGAGCGGTGCGAGGCCGGCGACCCGGGGGTGATTCGCGCCCGCTCCCGCGCCGGACGTCAGGCCCACGGCGCTCAGGCTCACGGCCGTGGCCACGGACGAGGAGCCGCCCTCGGTCAGGGAACGCGCGTACCCGGCGCCCAGGTCGTCCCGGACCTTGACCGCGTCGGTCACCGCGACGAGCTGCGCCCGTCTCGGCCGCAGCCGGATACGCAGATGCCCGGTGAACCCGTTGCCGAACGGGGCCGGGACCCGCAGGGTCCCGGTGTGGTCTCCGCTGGTCATGAGGAGGGCTGCGCGCAGCCGGACGGTGCGCTCGCTGAGGTGCTCCAGGGCCCGTTCCGTGAAACGGGCGACGCTTCGGGGGCCCAGGCCGGCGTCGGCGAGAAGGTACCGCTGGAGCGCGGACACCACCTCGCTGGTGTCCGCGGCGTTCAGCACCTCACCACCGCGTCGCAGCCTGGCCCGGACGGCCGGTGCCGTGACGGGGGCGGAGGCGCTCTCGGACTCCCGCTCCGGAGCCGGAACCGCACCGGGTTCGTCGAGGTGCGGTTCGCCGCCGCCGGTGAACTCGGCGGGGAAATTGACGATCAGACGGCGCGGCTCGGGCCCCGCGCCCTCGGCCGCGGTGCCGGCCTGCGGCGGTGTGCGCTCGACACCGTCGACGAAGATCCGCAGTCTGACGTCGCCCACGAAGGCGACGGTGTCGCCGACGAAGAGCTTGTGGCCGGCGATGAGGTTGTGCCGGTGATCGGTGCGCTCCACCCGCCCCGCTTCCGCGCTGAACTGGGGGAGACCCAGCACCATGGCGGAGGCGACGGCCGAGCCTACGTCGAGCAGGGCGAAGAGAAACGTTTCCGCCGAGTGGGAGACATTCTGGGCGGAGAAGTGGTGCGCCATGGTGGAACTCCAGCGCACGGAGTACGTGCGTACCCCGTCCGGCGCGGGCTCTGCGGTGACGGTCAGCTGCCGGATGCCGGAGAGCGCCGGGCGCAGCCACACCACATGGCCGCCGGCCTCGAACACGCGTCCCTTGTCGAGGTGTTCGTTCCACTGGTGCGCGTCCTCGTCCGCGAGCAGGTCCGTCACCTGCCGTGTGACGGTGGCGAGCCCCTCGTCGCCCAGGTACGGCCGCAGTGCGCCGACGAGCTCGGCCGTCATCCGTTCGGCGTCCTGCGGTGGCTGGCCCAGGACTCCGTGGATCTCCGCCTCGCCGAGCATGCCGTGCGCGGTGTACCAGGGGGGACGCCGGCTGGGTGCCGGCCCCGTCCGCACCTCCGGTGACGGCGGGGTGGCTTCCGTGCGGGACGGCTCGGAGCCGTCCGGCGCGGTGGACGGGGCCGGGAACGCCGGGGGCCACGCGGCCGGTTCGGGGCGCGTGCCCGCGGCCTCCCGCGCGGGCTCCGGGGCGGCGGGCAGGGACTGGGCGGGCACGGGCTTCAGGGGTTTCGCGCCGGCGACGGCCGTGGGCGCCCCGGCCGGTGCCCCACTCGTCGAGGCTTCCGCCCGGTCTGTCACGGCGGGGGCCGCAGCCGAGGGGGGAGCGTCGAGAAACGCCCTCGGCACGGAGGAGAGACGGCTGTGCGGAGCGCGAACGGACGCGGGTGCGTGTGCCGGGGAGCCGTGCTCACGGTTCCGGTCGAGCCGCGAGACCCGTCGGAAGGTGGAAGGGTGTGCCGAGGTGTCCGGCGCCCCGCTTCGGACGGGTATCGAGGCCGGCTCGGGGGTCGGTTCCGCGACGGCCGGCCCCGAGCCTAGGACGACCGGCGACACGGGCCGCCCCCGGACCCCGTCGGCAATCGTCGCGTAGTGCGCCGTCCTCGTGGTGAGCAAGGTTCCGATGTCCTCATGGACGGCGGCCAGTACCGCCAGTCGCTGCGGAACACTCAACTCGGGCCAGCGAAGCTGGGCCTCCATCTCGGAGGTCAGAGGCACACATGGCAGCCCCGAGGTCACCGGTGCGAAAGCGGGATCCGTCACGGCAAGACACCCTCTCCTCCCGCACACCATCTCCTTCACCCGCACGTGAGCGGGACGAGGTGTGTCCGTTCACGCGTCCGCAGGTGAACATCTCACAGGGAGTGGGCGATTCCAAGGGGCGGAGTGAACATGTAACTCACTGGACCTGAGTTGTTTGCCTCCGGGGCGGAACACCGCATCGGCCTCATGCCGCTCGGACCGACGTACCCGCCGGCCCGAGCGGCATCTCAGCCGCACGGTTCGTTGCTGCTGCAGGCGCAGGGCGCCTTCGAATTGGGGTTGTCTATCGTGAAACCCCAGCTCTCCAATGTCTCCTGGTACCCGATGCGGGCCCCTTCCAACTGGTGGTCGTCGTGCGCGGCGGTGACCACGCTGACCGGCCCGAACCATCCCACCGCTATGTCGTCGGCCTCCAGCGCGGCGCACTGCTCGGCCGTCTCCGGGTCGTCCGCCGCGGGAGCCGGCTTGCCCTCCCGCTCGGCGCGGACCAAGGCCAGTGCCTTGGAATACCGGTCGGTGAAGAAGAGCTTGTAGCGCAGGCCGGCGCATCCGCCGGGCTCCACGGCCACTTGGAGGGCAATCCCCGGTTCCTCGCGCGCCAGCAGTTCGGTGATCTTGGCCACGGCTTCGTCGGTCAGCGTGACCGCGCTCTTCGGCCGTTCCGGGGCGAGTCGGGCAACCTCTGCCGTACTTTCCACGCTACTCACACCTTTCTGAGTCAGGGGCCGCGGGTCCGAAGACCGATCCAACGGCTCGCGCGGGTCGGCCGCCGCGCCGACACCTGCCCCATGAGATACGGGTGTCATAAGCGTATATGCACTGCACCGCCGCGGGTATGAGGACTACGAGGAATGTTGGGCCGTACTCACATGTGGTGATTCGCCGCCCGGCCGGCTCACGCCACCGTGTCCAGCGTGTCCGTGAGCCGCAGCCGAGCCGCTCGGGCCGCCGGTACGGCGGCGAGGAGCACGGCGCCGCCCACCGCGCAGCAGCCGAACAGGAGCAGCGACGCGGGCGAGGGCAGCGCGGCGATGCCGCTGCCGACGCCGTTGGACCGGCCCTGGGCGTTGATCAGCCAGTGGGCGAGCGGCAACCCGGCGGCGAGGGCGAGGAGTACCGCCGCCGCCGCCGCGCCAGCGGTCGCCGACACGGTGATCGAAGCGATCTGACGCGGCGACAGGCCGATCGCCCACAGGGCCGGCAGATCGCGTTGGCCTTCTCGCAGAGCACCGCCGATCACGGTCAGCAGCTCGACGGCTCCGATCAGCGCGAGGACGCCGGCCAGGCCCGCGACGATGCCGCGCAGGGCGGGCAGCCCGTCGGCCGGGTTGGCCACGGTGTGCACGTCGAGGTGTCCTCGGCCGTGGGCGAGGAGCGCCCCGGCGACCCGGTGCGGATCGGCACCCGGGCGCAGCCGCAGTTGGTAGATGTCGGCCCGCAGCCCCGGGTCGTTCTCCCGCAGGATGTCCAATGTGGTGGAGACGACCCGCCCGCCGTTCTCCACCTCGATGCTCCGGCCCACGATGTGCAGTATCTGCGGACTGCCGCCCACCGTCATCCGCACCCAGTCCCCGACCCGCGCGTCGAGCAGGTCGAGCAGGCCCTGCCCGGCGACGGCCTCGTCCGGCCCCCGGGGCGGACGGCCCTCAGCGAGGGCGTACGGGTATGGGTGGGCGTGGGTGCCGAGGCCGCGCAGGGCGATCGTGGCCGTCTGGCCGGGAACCAGCGCCGCCAGTTCCGCCCCGGGATAGACGGCGGCGACCTCCGGCTCCGCGTCGAGCAGGGCACGTGTCTCCGGTTCGCTCACGCCGCCGTTCGGCCGGACGGTCAGGGCGGCGGCGAGACCGAGCCGGTCCGGCCGGCTGTGGAAGCGGTCGATGGTGGTCCAGGCACTCAGCGCGGCGACGATGAGCAGCAGCGGCAGGGTGAACCGGCCAATCGTGACGAGGGTGCGCAGCCGGTTGGCGCGCAGGAGGTGCCAGCCGAGCAGCGGGCCAGGCGGCAGCCCCAGACCGAGCGTCCGGCGGGTGAGACCGGGCAGCGGCCCGCCCACGGGCGCTGCCTGGCGCAGTACCGGTACCGACGGCACTCGCCCTGCCCGCCAGGCCGCGAGACCGGTGACCGCGCTGATGAACAGCACGGCGCCGACCGGTACCGCGAGCAGGGCAGTGGTGTGGGACGGCAGCCTCTGCCACACGCCGACGGCCTCTCCGAGCTGTCCCGGGAGACGGTCGCCCGCGGCCTCGAACAGAACGGCCGAGAGCAGAGAACCGGCCAGGGCGTACGCCACGTGCTGGAGCAGGAAGATCCGGACCACCTGGCCGGGCGTGAAGCCGATCGCCTTCAGCACCGAGATGTCCCGCAACTGGCCCTGGACACGGGTGCTGATGGCCCCGTGCGTCGTGAGTCCGGCGGCCAGGAGCGATGCCAGTCCGAACAGCCCCAGCACTTGCCCGAGCAGCCTGTTGTCGCCCTGGGCGGCGGCCCGGGCCTGCTGCCACGTGGAGATCTCCCCGACCGCGCCGGAGCCGAGCACGGTGACGGCGCGCTGGACGGCGTAGTCGGTGTCCTCGTGGTCGGCCAGCCGCAGGCCCACCACGAGGTTGCCCGACCCGTGCAGGGCGGCCGGCGCGGCCCACACCAGACCCGGCTGGTCACCGGGGCGGTAGCGTGGCTCGGCGGTGTCGGCGACGCCCACCACGGTCAGCATCCGCCCGGTGCCGGGCAGCGTGACGGCGTCCCCCGGCGCGGCCAGCAGGGCATGGGCCAGCCGGCTCTCCAGTACCACGCCGTCGGGCTGCCGGGGGTCGATCCAGTGGCCGGACGTGACCAGGGGACGGCCCACCGACGGCAGCACCGGGGTGCCGCGCAGTTCGGCGGCGGCACGGATACCCCGGGCGGACACGGTGACGGACTCCGTGCGGTAAGGACCGGCCACCGCCTCCACCCCGTCGAGCCCGGTGAGGGGCCGGGTATCGGCGCTGCCGGCGAGATGCAGCCACACATGTGCCCCGTGGGACTGGGCGAACACTCGCTCCCAGGGGTTGGTGGCGTAACCGAACAGGGCGACCGCCGTCAGCAGGGACGTCACCACGCCGAGGGTGGCGACCACGATGAACAGCGCTTCTCCGCGGTGGGAGCGGAGGTCGGAGTGCGTCCACCGCAATGTAGCTCGCATCGTGCTCAGCCTCTCACACGTGTCGACTGTCCACATCCCCCGGCCCAAGCGCAGCCGCCGTCAGTCCCGGTCCGCGCCCGCCCGCAGTTCGAGCACGTCCGAGAGGGCCGAACCCCGGGGCGCGGCGCCTTCGAGCGGTACGTCGGCGGCGGCGCGGCCGTCGAAGAAACTGATCACCCGGTCCGCCGCACTCGCCAGCCGGGCGTTGTGCGTGATCAGGACGATGGCCTGACCGCGCTGGTGGAAGCCGGACAGCAACCGCATCACCTCGCGGGTGCCCTTGCTGTCCAGGCTTCCCGCGGGCTCGTCGGCCAGCAGCAGCGGTGGATCGTTGACCAGCGCGCGGGCGAGCGCCACCCGTTGCTGCTCGCCGCCGGACAGCTCAGCGGGCATGCTGCGTTCCTTGCCGCGCAGACCCAGCTCCGCGAGGAGTTCCTGCCGCGCGGCGCGGGCCTGCCGGGGGGAGCGGCCGGCGAGCAGGGCGGGCAGCTCCACGTTGTCGGCCACAGGGAGATTGGAGATCAGGTTGAAGAACTGGAAGACGATACCGATGGTTTTCCTGCGTTCCTCCGCCCAGCGGGCCTCGCTGTAGGCGTTGGTGCACCGGCCGTCCAGCCAGATGCTGCCCTCGTCGGGGCGTTGCAGCCCGCCCAGCAGGTGCAGCAGCGTGGACTTGCCCGCCCCGGACGGCCCGGTGACCGCCACGAACTCACCGTGCCGCACGGACAGGTCCACCCCGCGCACGGCCCGGACCGGCGCCCCCTCGCCGTGGTGGGTCTTGACGAGCTGCTCGGCGCGCAGCAGGAGACCCCCGGGAGCAGCACGATCGGTGGCGCCCGCGGCCGGGGCGGGGATGACGCGGTCACTCATTGCGGACCCTCCAGTTCCTCCTGACACCGCTCCAGCCAGTCGAGGTCGGCTTGCAGGTGCAGCATCGCACCCTCGATCAGCAACTGGGCGATGCGGTTGTCCCGGTCCTCGGCGCCGGGCAGCTTGGACAGGCTGCGCATGGTGTTGAGGTACTGCCGCCGCTGTTTGTTGATCAGTGCTATCTGATCGGCCAGACCGGTCCCCGGGGCCAGGGCGAGTTTCAGGAAGAACTCGTCCCGCACCCGTGGTTCGTTCTCGGGCTCGGCGAACCAGCCACGCAGTTCATCCTGGCCAGCGTCGGTGAGATGGTAGATCTTCTTGTTGGGCCGGCTGGACTGCTCGACGTCCTCGCCCCGGATGAGACCGGCCTTCTCCAGGCGGCCGAGGGTGACGTAGATCTGGCCGATGTTCGGTTGAGGGTACGCAGCGCCCAGCAGTTGCTCAAGGGCCTGTTTCATCTCGTAACCGTGGGCGGGGCCGCGGGCCAGGAGTGCCAGGAGGGGCAGGCGCACTCGTGCTTCTCCTCCCAGCCGCGTGATCCGCCTGTTGTGCTCGGGGGCCTAGTATCGCCCATGCCCAGCGGGTATACATGGCCTGATGGCCGGCCGGGTTCACAGTGCCGGTGTACGAGGAGGAGCCGATGCGGTGGATGCGTGCCGCCGGTAGGGGGCTTCTCGCCCTGATCGTGGTCATGACCGGTTACGCCGCCTCGGGCTCCGAGGCTGTCGGCGGGACCGGCCGCGGACCGCTCACCCTGGCCACCGCGGGGGATCTCACCGGTTACCTGGGCCCGCTGCTGCGCGACTGGAACCGCGCCCATCCCGCGGAACGCGTCACCCTGGTGGAACTGCCCGACTCCGCCGACGAGACGCACGCGCAAATGGCCACCGACCTGCGCCGCGGCGGACGCGGCCGGTTCGACGTGCTCAACATCGACGTCGACTGGACTCCGGAGTTCGCCGCTGCCGGGTGGGTCCGTCCGCTGGCGCGTGCCGGCTTCCCGCTGAAGTCCTTCCTGCCGCCCGTCGTGGACACCGCGACGTACGAGGACCGGCTGTACGCCGTGCCCTACGTCACCAACGCCGGACTCCTGCTTTACCGCAAGGACATCCTGGACAAGGAGGGTGTGCCCGCACCCCGTACCTGGGCTGAGCTGGAGTGGGACGCCAAGACCATCGCGCCCGAGTACGGCCTGGACGGTTACGCCGGCCAGTTCCTGCCCTACGAAGGGCTCACCGTCAACGTGGCCGAGGCGGTGTACTCCGCCGGCGGCACCATCCTCGGGGAGAACGGGCGCCGCGTCACCGTGGACAGCGCCGCCGCCCGCCGTGGCATCGGCTTCCTGGCGCGCGGTGTCCGAGAAGGCTGGATACCCGAAGCGGCGCTCACGTACAAGGAGGAGGAATCCAGGCGGGCGTTCCAGGACGGCCGGCTCCTCTTCCTCCGCAACTGGCCCTACGTCCTGGCTCCGTCCGCCGAATCCAAGATCGCCGGACGGGTCGGGGTGGCTCCGCTGCCCGGCCCGGACGGGCCCGGGGTCAGCGTCCTGGGGGGATCCAACCTCGCGATCAGCACGCACACGCGGCACTCCGAGTCCGCCGTGCGCCTGATCCAGTACCTCACCAGTGAGCCGGTGCAGCGCCGAGTACTCACCGAGGGAGCGCTGCCCCCTGTGCGGGCGGCGTTGTACCAGGACGCCGGACTGGTGCGTCGGTATCCCTTTCTTCCCACGCTGCGCACTGCCGTGCTCTCCGCCGCACCGCGCCCCAAGAGCCCGCGGTACGACCAGGTCAGCCTGGCGGTGCAGGCGGTCACACATGACGTCCTCACCGGACAGGAGACGTCGGCGCAAGCTGTTCGCCGACTGGCGAAGGAGCTCGACCGTATCACCCAGCGCTAGATACGCGTTAGGTATGTGATCGCACCTCACACCCGCTCCAAGTGCCTATTCTGTGTGCATGTGGCCGATTCGCGGGGCACTTTTTTCGAGCAACCTCGTCCAGTTCATTGACACGTTGCTGAAACGCATACCTAACATGCATGCATAACGAGTGGCGCACAGACAGGTCAATCGGTTGGACAGGCATTGTTGGTGGCGTGACGCGGTGATCTACCAGGTCTACGTCCGCAGCTTTTTGGACAGCACCGGAGACGGCATCGGCGATCTCGCCGGGGTCCGCGCGGGGTTGCCCTACCTGAAGAAGCTCGGCGTCGACGGTATCTGGCTGAGTCCCTTCTACCCCTCCCCACAGCACGACCACGGCTACGACGTGGCCGATTACTGCGAGGTCGACCCGGTCTTCGGTGACCTCGACGAGTTCGACCGGCTGATAACCGCCGCGCGCCGGCTGGGCGTCAAGGTCCTCCTCGACATCGTTCCCAACCACTGCTCCAGCGAGCACCGCTGGTTCCAGGAGGCTCTCGCCGCACCACCCGGCAGCCGGGCCCGCGAGCGGTTCCACTTCGCCGACGGCCGCGGCCCCGACGGAGCCGAGCCGCCCAACAACTGGCACGCCATGTTCGGCGGCCCGGCCTGGACCCGGGTCACCGAGCCGGACGGCCGCCCCGGCCAGTGGTACCTGCACATGTTCACCCCGGAGCAGCCCGACTGGAACTGGCGCGACCCGGAGGTGGCCGCCGAGTTCGACCGGGTACTGCGGTTCTGGCTCGACCGTGGGGTCGACGGCTTCCGTATCGATGTCGCCGCAGGTCTGTACAAACACCCCGAACTGCCGGACTCGCCGGACCCCGAGGCCGATGCCCGCACCCGCGACTCGGTCAACCCGCTCGCCTGGAACCAGCCCGAGGTGCACGACGTGTGGATCCGCTGGCGGTCCCTGTGCGAGGAGTACACCGCCCGGGACGGCGAGGAACGCCTCCTCGTCGGCGAGGTGTCTGTGCCCAGCGCCCGGGAACACGCGAAGTACGTACGGCCCGGCGAACTGCACCAGGCCTTCTTCTTCGACCTGCTCAGCGCGCCCTGGAACGTGGACGCCTTCCGCAAGGTGATCTCCGAGGCCATGGCGGACATCGCCGGCACCGGCTCCACGGTCACCTGGGTCCTCAACAACCATGACCAGGTCCGCACCGTCACCCGCTACGGCGAACCCACCCCCGAGGGCAGCGGCCTCGGCGCCGCCCGCGCCCGCGCCGCCGCGCTGCTGATGCTTGCGCTGCCCGGAGCGGCCTACATCTACCAGGGCGAGGAACTCGGCCTGCCCGAGGTCGTCGACCTGCCCGACGACGTCCTGACCGACCCCATCTTCCGCCGCACCGGCAGCCGCGCCCGGATCCGCGACGGCTGCCGGGTGCCGCTGCCCTGGTCCGGCCAGGCGTCCCCGTTCGGCTTCACCTCCGGTACGGAGGGCGCCAAGCCCTGGCTGCCGCAACCGGAGTACTTCGCCGAATACGTCACCGACCGTGCCCTCGCCGACACACGTTCCTTCTGGCACCTGTACCGCGACGGCCTGCAACTGCGACACACCCTCCCGCAACTGGGCGAGGGCAGTCTGCGCTGGCTGGACACCTCACCGGGCGTCCTCGCCTTCGTCAGGGGGGACGGCATGGTCTGTGCCGTCAACTTCGGCACCGCCCCCACCCCGGCCCCCGTGCCCGGCTCTCCCCTGCTCACCAGCGGGCCGTGCCCGCCGGGCGTGCTCGCCGGATCCACCGCGGCCTGGTGGATCAGCGACGGCACCGATCTCTGACCTCTCGCCCACCTTCTATCCATCCCTGAAGGGAACATCGACGATGATGCGACCACGTATCGCCCTGCTCACCGGCTGCACCGCACTGGTCCTCGCCCTCGGCGCGACCGCCTGCGGCGGTGCCACACCCACCGCGGCCGGCGGGGACAAGCCGCTCAGCGGCCAGACCGTCACCGTCGCCGGCGTGTGGACCGGCAGCGAGCAGAAGAACTTCCAGAAGGTGCTGGACGCCTTCTCCGAGAAGACCGGCGCCAAGACCCAGTTCATCTCCACCGGCGACAACGTCTCCACGGTCATCGGCAGCAAGATCGAGGGCGGCAACGCTCCCGACGTGGTGATGGTCCCTCAGGTCGGTGTGCTCCAGCAGTTCGCTGACAAGGGCTGGCTCAAGCCGCTCTCCGCCGCCACCCAGCAGTCCGTGGACGCCAACTACGCGCCGGTCTGGAAGACGTACGGCAGCGTCGGCAGCACCCTGTACGGCCTCTACTTCAAGGCCGCCCACAAGTCGACGGTCTGGTACAGCCCCGACGCCCTCGCCCAGGCCGGAGTGTCGGCCCCGACCAGCTACGACCAGCTGCTCAAGGACGGACACACCGTCTCCGACTCTGGGCTCGCCGCCTTCGCGGTCGCCGGCGAGGACGGCTGGACTCTCACCGACTGGTTCGAGAACGTCTACCTGTCCCAGGCCGGACCCGAGAAGTACGACGCCCTGGCCACGCACAAGCTGAAGTGGACCGACGCCAGCGTGGTCAAGGCGTTGGGCACCCTCGGCAAGCTGTTCAAGGACAAGCAGCTCGTCGCCGGCGGCGCGAGCACCGCCCTCAACACCGACTTCCCCGGCTCGGTGGAGAAAGTCTTCGGCCCCAAGCCCGAGGCCGCGATGGTCTACGAGGGTGATTTCGTCGCCGGCGTCGCGCACGACCAGTTCGGCCGGACCATCGGTAAGGACGCGAACTTCTTCCCCTTCCCGCCGGTCGACGGCGGCAAGGCCCCGGTGGTCAGCGGCGGCGACGCGGCCGTCGTCCTCAAGAACGGCAAGAACAGCAAGGCCGGCATGCAGCTCCTGGAGTACCTGGCCACCCCTGATGCGGCCGGTGTGTGGGCCAAGGCGGGCGGCTTCCTCTCCCCGAACAAGGCGCTCGCCCTCGACACCTACGGCGACGAGGTCACCCGCGCCACCGCCAAGTCCCTGATCGACGCCGGCGACTCCGTCCGCTTCGACATGTCGGACCAGGCACCCGCCGCGTTCGGCGGCACCAAGGGCGTCGGCGAGTGGAAGCTGCTCCAGGACTTCCTGCGCGACCCGTCGGACCCGAAGGCCACCGCCGCAGACCTGGAGACCGCAGCGGCCAAGGCCTACCAGAACCGGGGCTGAGCCGACATGACCGCCACGACCGTCAGCGAGGCGACGGCGGCCCCTCGCCCGCCGACGCCCTCCACCCCGCCGGCCCTCGCCCGGAAACAGAAACGGCGCGGCCGTGTCGTCGCCGTACTGTTCGCCCTCCCCGCCCTGCTGCTGCTCGGCGCGCTCGTCGTCTACCCGGTGCTGTTCTCCGTCGGCCGCAGCCTCTTCGACGCCTCGGGCACCCGCTTCGTCGGCGCGGACAACTACGTCGAGATGTTCCAGGACCCGGCGACCCTCAAGGCCATCCGCAACACCGTGATCTGGGTGGTCGTAGCCCCCGCGCTGCTGACCGGACTCGGCCTGATCCTCGCCGTACTGGTGGAGAAGATCCGGTGGGCCACCGCCTTCAAGCTGCTGCTGTTCATGCCGATGGCGGTGTCCTTCCTGGCCGCGGGCATCATCTTCCGCCTCGCCTACGACCAGGACCCCGACAAGGGGGTGCTCAACGCCGCCGCCGTCTCCGTCCACGACGCGTTCAGCGCGACCTCGTCCTACCCGACCGCGCGCGGCCGGACGGGCCCGGGGCTGCTTGTCGAGAAGAACGGCGCGTACGCCGCGGACCGGGCCGTGTCACCCGGCTCCACGGTAGCGCTCCCGATGGTCGGCGTCCTCCCCGCCGACCTGCCGGGCGACGCCGCGACCGCCTCCGGGGCGGCGGCCGAGCAGGCCGGCCCCGACGAGGTGCGCGGGGTGGTCTACCTCGACTTCACCCCCGGCGGCTCCGGTACCCCGGGGAAGGTCGACGGGCAGGAGAAGGGGCTGCCCGGCATGAAGGTCGAGGCAGTCCGCGACGGGAAGACCGTGGCCACCACCACGACCGCCGCCGACGGCTCCTATCACTTCGGCAAGCTCGCGGCCGGCTCGTACACGGTGACGCTGCCCGCGTCCAACTTCGCGGCCCCGTACCAGGGTGTCTCCTGGCTCGGACCCGCCCTCGTCACCCCCGCCATCATCGGCGCCTACCTGTGGATCTGGACCGGCTTCGCGATGGTCCTGATCGGCGCGGGCCTGTCCACGCTGCCCCGCGACGCCCTGGAAGCGGCGCGCATGGACGGCGCCAACGAATGGCAGATCTTCCGCCGGATCACCGTCCCGCTGCTGGCCCCCGTCCTCACGGTCGTCTTCGTCACACTGGTCATCAACGTGCTGAAGGTCTTCGACCTCGTCTACATCATCGCCCCCGGACCGGTGCAGGAGGACGCGACCGTGTTGGCCACCCAGATGTGGCTGGTCTCCTTCGGCGGAGGCAACAACCAGGGACTGGGCAGCGCCATCGGTGTCCTGCTGCTGCTTCTGGTGGTGCCGGCCATGGTCTTCAACGTGCGGCGCTTCAAGAGGAGTCAGGGATGAACGCGGTCAAGAGGGGCCTGAGCAACGGACTGGTCCAGGTCTTCCTCGTGCTGGTCGGCCTGATCTGGCTGACACCGCTGGCGGGACTGTTCATCTCCTCGCTGCGGTCCTCCGAGGACACCGCCGAGGGCGGCTGGTGGACGGCGCTGGCCAGTCCGGGCCAGTTGTCCTTCGACAACTACTCGTCCCTGCTGAAGAACGCGGGCATCACCCAGGCGTTCTGGAACACCGTGCTCATCTCGGTGCCGGCCACGGTCCTCGTCGTCCTCCTCGCGGCCCTGGCCGGGTACGCATTCGCCTGGCTCGACTTCCCCGGCCGTGAGCCACTGTTCCTGCTGGTGGTCGCCCTGCTGGTGGTCCCCGTCCAGATCGGGCTGCTGCCCGTGGCCAAGCTCTTCGGACAACTGGGTCTGTTCGGCACCATTCCCGGCGTCGTCCTCTTCCACGTGGCCTACGGACTGCCGTTCTCCGTCTTCCTGCTGCGCAACTACTTCGCGGAGATACCCAAGGAGATGCTGGAGGCCGCCCGCATGGACGGCGGCGGCGAGTGGCGCATCTTCGTCCAGCTCGTCCTCCCGGTCGGCCGGCCGGCGATTGCGAGCCTCGCCATCTTCCAGTTCCTGTGGGTCTGGAACGACCTGCTGGTGGCCCTGCTGTTCGCGGACAGCTCCTCGCAGCCACTCACCGTGCAACTCCAGTCCCAGGTACGGCAGTTCGGCAGCAACATCGACGTACTGGCCCCGGGGGCGTTCGTCTCGCTGATCGTTCCGCTGGTGGTTTTCTTCGCCTTCCAGCGGCACTTCGTCCAGGGGGTGATGGCCGGCTCGGTCAAGTGAACCGGCGCTGACGGCCGGTTTGGCACGGCCATCCCGCCCGGACAGTCCTGCCAGTGCCTCCCCGCCACGCAGGACGGGCAGCCGGTGCGGCCGTTCCACCGACGAGTGGAGCGCCGCACCGGCATCCGCGTCTCTGCCGGCCGTCAGGTGCGGGGCAGCCGGGCGGTCAGTTCGTACAGCCGGGTGGTCTGAGTGGCCCGCTGGTTGTCGTCGCTCACCATGAGCAGGCGGAGTCGGCCGTCCCGGGTGTGACCGGTGACCGTGACCCCCTCGATGTTGTCCAGCAGCGGGTTCGGCTGCGGCTGCTTGGTGGTCGCGCCGAGGGACGGGCACGCCGAGACATCGGTCAGCAACGTCCGCGCCATGGGCCGCACGCCGGTCAGGTCACCGGTGAGCTCGGGCACCTCGCTCACGTCGGTGGCCCGGCGGGAGTCGGCCAGGACCAGACGCACGGAGTTGCCCACACCGGCGGTGAAGCCCCGCTCCAGCACCAGCAGCCGGCCGTCGTCCGTGGCGGTGATGTCGGAGATGTCGAGCCCGGCGTCACTGCGGTAGGCGAACTGCGCCCCCAGGCGGAAGGCGCCGGAGTGCCCGACCCGCTGCCAGGTCTGCAGCCGCCGGATGCCGGCGTCGTCACCGGTGAGCGCCCCTTCCATGGAGGCGACCAGGGTGCGGCCGTCGGACAGCAGTGCCAGGCCCTCGAACGTCAGGTTGTGGGTGGCCCGTCCGGCGGGAGCGACCTTCAGGGCGTCCGGCACGGGCAGACTGCCGAGGTAGCGGCCGGAGGCGGAGTACCGGTGGACGGCCGGCTGCTCCTCGTCGGTGATCAACCGGGTGCCGTCGTGGTCGACCACGATCGCCTCGGAGTCGAGTTCGGTGCCGTCAGGAGTGGCCAGGGGCCGCACCGCGACCGGCTTCTTGGTACGTCCGTCCAGGGTGAACAGGTGTGAGTCATCACCGACGGCGAGGAACTGACCATTGGTGTCCCGGGCCAGTCCCGACAGTTCGGAGACCGGGATTCCCTCGAAGGTGGTCTTGTCAAGGGAGTCGGAGAACCCGTTGATGGCCACCCAGCGTGAACACGTGTGACCGATGCCCGGAGTGACGGTGGCCTGGGCGGCGCGGGCCGAGGAGGCGGATGCCTCGGCCGGAAGGACGGTGACGGCCGTACAAGCAAGAGCCGTCAGCACGGGCGCTGCGACGGTGAGCAAGAGGCGTGCGCGCATTACGCAACCCTTCTGAATGATGTGGGTGAGCCGGCCTCACCGGGCGCTCGGCCGCAGGCACTGTGCGTGCGCCGGCGGCCCGCGCCTGCGAAGTGTCCAGGTGGACACGTATGTTTGCGAGGCGGCCACCGAAGCATATCGTTCCGTCAGTGCCGGTGATCGGTCGTCACCTAGTTACCAGAACGTGATGCGAGTTCTGTGAGCGATGTGTCAGCTGGTGCCTACCATGAACACACAACGTGGAAAAGCCGCCACATTTCCATCACCGTTGCCGCCGCCATGTGCACACATATGCGCTCCCCGGGATGCTTGAGTGTCGCGAGTACCCCCTTCACCGAACCGTCGACGGCCGCAGGCCCGCCTCCGAGACAAGGCCTCAATGACCCAACGTGGCTGGTCCATGCGCCGCAAGTTCACCATCATGCTGCTGTTTCCCCTGGTGTCGTTGGCGGTGCTCTGCGCCTACGCCGCTTACCTCTCGCTCGGCAACGCGCTCACCCTGCTCCATGTCGACACCATCGGCAATCACCTCGCCACCCCGCTGGGGCGCACTCTGGTCGCGGTGCAGCATGAGCGTCGCGACGCGGTGGTGGCTGCCGTCTCGCCCTCCGCCGCCAAGGATCTGGCAGCGGGCCGGAAGGCCACCGACACCGCCCTCGCCGCTTTCCGGGCGGAGGCCGGCCGCGGCCATGTGCGCGCGGCGGAGAACGACAAGGTGCGCAAGGGGGTCGACGGCGCCGAGCGCTCCCTCGACAGACTGGCGACGATCCGGAAGGGTGTCGACGCGCACACCTCGTCGCCAAACGACGTACTGGCCGCCTACACCTCCCTCACCCAGAGCATCGGTGAGGCGCTGCGCGCCATGACCATCCTCCCGGACGAGGACGCGCAGGACTTCGGGCAGGCGCTGTACACCCAGGTGCCCGCAGGTGACTTCCTCTCGCAGGAAGACGCGCTGATCTCCGCCGCCGCCGCGACGCCGCAACGGCGGATCACCCCGGACACCTACCACACCCTGGTGCAGAACATCGGGGCGCAGCGGATGCTGAGCGCCGAAGCGGTGGCCCGGCTGCCGGCCGCGCAGCGCGCTCCGTTCCTGGAACTGAGCGCTCCCGGCGGTGCCATGGCGCGAGTCGTCGCGCTGGAGGACAAGATCATCGCGTCGGGGCCGGGGGCCAAGCGGCTGCCGTTCGCCATCTCCGACTGGCGGACCGCCTACGACACCACCGACGAGGTGACCAGCAGCACCGCTCTGAAGGACATCAAGCTCGTGTTCACCCGCACCGGACCGCCGGCCCACCGGGCCCTGGCGCAGCTCGTGATCGCGGGTTCACTGGGTGTCGTCTCGCTGCTCGTGTCCGTGGTGATGTCGATCCGGATGGTCCGGTCACTGCTCGGTGACATCGGTCGGCTCAACACCTCCTCGCGCACGCTCAGCGAGGACAAGCTGCGCGACGTCGCGGGCCGGCTGCGGCGCGGAGAGCAGGTGGACGTGCGCCCCGGTACGGACCGGCCCGTGTTCGTCAACCGTGAGATGGCCGAGCTGGGGGCCGCCTTCGAGGCGTTGCAGCGCACGGCGGTCGAACTGGCCGAGGAGGACGTCCGCCTTCACCAGGGCATCAGCCAGCTCTTCGTCAATCTGGCCCGGCGCAGTCAGGTTCTCATCAACCGGCAGCTCAGCATGCTCGATGTGATGGAACGCCACGAGGAGGACGCCAACACCCTCGACCGGCTCTTCGAGCTCGACCAACTGGCCACGCGCATGCGCCGCTACGCGGAAGGTCTGCTCATCGTCTCCGGAGCCGCTCCGGGCCGGTTCTGGCGCCGTCCCATCCCGGTGGTGGACGTGGTCCGGGGTGGCGTCGCCGAAACCGAGCAGTACGTTCGTGTCGTGGTGCTGCCGGTGCCGGAGATCGGCATCCAGGGGCGGGCCGCCGGAGACGTCATCCATCTGCTGGCCGAGCTCATCGAGAACGCCGAGGTCTTCTCGCCCTCGGACAGCGAGGTGCGCGTCAGCGCGGGTCTGGCGGCCACCGGCCTGGTCATCGAGATCGACGACCGCGGGCTCGGCATGCCGGCCGACCAACTGGCCGCCGCCAACGAACGCATCAAGGCGCCGCTGGACGTGACGGCATTGGACAGCACCCGGCTGGGCCTGGTCACGGTGGGCCGACTGGCCCAGCGGCACAAGATAGAGGTGACCTTGAGGCGTTCCCCGTACGGTGGCCTGAACGCCGTCGTGCTGATCCCCGAAAGCCTCCTCGAATGGAGCCGGTCCGACCAGGACGGCGCACCCGAGGCCGCAGCGGTGGACACCGCCCGGTCCGCGCGGCCGAGCACCCCGCAGCCGGCGCTGGGCGCCGCCCCCCAGCGGGCGGGTGAGCCGGCCGGGGCGATGTCCGCCCCGCCGGCGCCGCGGCAGATCGCCGCCGGCCGTAACGGATCACCGGACCCCGCCGCGTCTCCCGGAGCGCGACAGCCGTCCCCGGGAACCGGACGGCACCGCCCCGCCCCGCAGCGCACGACCGGGAGCACCGCTTCTCCGGCAGCCGCCACCGGCGCGGCCCCGGTGCCAACGGCCCGCAGTACGCCGCTCACCACGGGCGCGCTGTCCACCCGGAGCGGCGGCCCGGCCGCCCACGGACATCCCTGGTCCGGCGGCAGACCGCCGGCGGCCGTCCCGAAGCCGCAGGCGCACGTCCGGACCGGCGCGAATCCGCCGGCGGCGGCCTCCACCGGTCCGGCCGACCGGGAAACGGCCGGTGCCGCAGCGGCCGGCCATCCGATGCCGGGAAGCGCCGGGGGCCCGACGGTCCCTTGGCCGGACGGAGACACCATCGACGGTCTGCCCCGCCGAGTGCCCCAGACCAACCTGGCCGGTGACCCCGGCGGGCCCGACGCCGAGCCGCAGGGCCACCGCCTCATGGACTGGGGTCGTCCGGACCATGAGCGACGAGTGGGTCCGGGGGAGTCCCCCTGGCGCGGCGGGCAGTACCCCGCGGGTCAGGACCGGTCCGCCGCACCCGTCCCCGGCCGGCCCGCCGCCCGGGCGCTGACCCGCCCGGCTGCCCGCACGGCCGGTCCCAGTGGGGAACTGCCCGCGGACGCCGCCGCGGCCGAACGCCCCGATCGCGTGCGCTCCATGATGACGGCCCTGCAAGCCGGCGCCGCCAGGGCGAGGGTCGCGCAGGCGGAGGCCGGTCGCTCGCCGCCCTGCCGTCCGGGACTTCCGCGGTAGCCGCCCACCGAGCAGCCCCGCATGCCCTTCATACGACTGACGACCACAGAAAGCGCGGCGGACGATGACGGACACAGAACTGCCGGTGACGGGTTCCCAGCTCGACTGGATGCTGAGCGACCTGGTGAGCGCCGTGCCGGAGGTGGGTCACGCCGTCCTGTTGTCGACGGACGGCCTGCCGCTGGGCTCCTCCGACGCACTCGACCGTGACCAGGCGGAACGGCTGTCGGCGGTCGCCTCCGGCTTCCACAGCCTGGCGAAGGGGGCCGGCCGGCATTTCGGCGGCGGTGCCGTACTGCAGACCATGGTCGAGATGGAGGGCGGGTTCCTCTTCGTGTGCGCCGCCGGTGACAACGCCTGTCTGACGGTACTGACCCGGCAGGCGGCGGACATCGGCGTCGTGGCGTACGAGATGGCCATGCTCGTCAAACGGCTGGGCTTCCACATGTCCGTGCCCACCCGTGACGGCTCGACGACAGGCGACGGGACCGCCGGGTGATCGTCGCCGACGGCGGGGCCTATGAGGAGAGCGGACCGGTGGTCCGGCCCTACGCCATGGTGCGCGGGCGGACCCGCAGCGAGGGGTACTCGTTCGACCTGGTGGCCTTCGTCGTGGCGGCCGTCGAGACGGTCGGGGACCGGGTGGGGATGCAGCCCGAACACCGGGCCATCCTCAAGCTGTGCCATGTCCCCCGTCCGGTCGGTGAGGTCGCCGCCCGGATGAACCTCCCGGTGGGAGTGGTACGGGTGCTGCTCGGAGACCTGTTCGCGGCACGGGCCATACGGGTGCGAGAACCGGACGGACCGGACACCCGGCCGAGCATTCGAATGATCGAGGAAGTCTTGGAAGGGCTGCGTGCGCTGTGAAGTGACCGACGCGAAGCGCACCATGACGGCACGAAGGTGGTTTCCGCCGTGCCCCAGCCCCTCCGCGCAAGACACAGAACGCTTTACGGAAAGGCACGTTCGCCATGTCTCCCACAGCGCGCGCCGGCAGTTACCTCACGTCGGCCGACGCCCTGCCCGACGCCGCGAAGATCCTGATCGCCGGTGGCTTCGGGGCGGGCAAGAGCACGTTGGTCTCCGCCGTCAGCGAGATCGTCCCCTTCCACACGGAGGAGGTGCTCACCCGCACCGGCACCGCGGTGGACGACCTCGCGGGCGTGGAGGGCAAGTCCACCACCACGGTGGCCCTGGACTTCGGCCGCATCACCATCCACAACCGGCTCGCGCTCTTCCTCTTCGGCACCCCGGGGCAGGACCGGTTCCTGTTCATGTGGGACGAATTGTCCGCCGGGGCGCTCTGCGCGGTCGTCCTGGCAGACACCCGCAGGCTGGCCGACTGCTTCCCGGCCGTCGACTACTTCGAACGCCGGGGCCTGCCCTTCGTGATCGCCGTCAACTGCTTCGAAGGCACCCCCACTTTTCCCACCGACACGGTGCGCCGCGCGCTGACCCTGCAACCGGACGTGCCGGTACTGCACTGCGATGCCCGTCTGCGCAGCGCGGTCAAGGACGTTCTGGTGCAGGCGGTGGAACACGTGCTGCGTGTGGAGACTGGGCGCCTGGCGCGGGCCTGACCGGCACCCGAAGCGTAGGGCTCCCCCTATGGTCGGGCGACCTGCCCGTTGTGCATCCTGGGGGCATGCGCATCAACATCGTCGTCGTAGACGACGACCCTGGATTCCGCCGCATCGCCACGACCCTGCTGACCGCACGGGGCCTGCGTGTCGTGGCGGAGTCGCGGGACGGCGCCTCGGCCCTTGCCGCGGTGCGGGCACACCGCCCCGACGGGCTGCTGCTCGATCTGCACCTGCCCGACCTGGACGGGCTGGCCGTGGCCCGGCTGCTGACCGAGGAGGAGTACCCGCCCCGGACCGTGCTGACCTCGACGGACAAGTCTCTGTGGTCGCCGGAGGAACTGCGGAGCGCGGGCATCGAGTTCTTCGTCGCCAAGGACAAGCTGTTCGACGCCGATCTACGGAGCATGT
Organism: Streptomyces sp. NPDC005483; assembly: GCF_040606035.1. Classification (NCBI taxonomy): domain Bacteria; kingdom Bacillati; phylum Actinomycetota; class Actinomycetes; order Kitasatosporales; family Streptomycetaceae; genus Streptomyces; species Streptomyces sp. NPDC005483. The sequence continues at coordinate 46,415 of NZ_JBEXEA010000039.1, read as the reverse complement.
TCACGCGTACCGCGCCCTGATCACCGCCTCGCACCCTGAGAAGTTCTGTCCGGTCGGGGATCAGGACGAGGATGCGGTGCTGGGGGTCTTCGGCGAGCTGGGTGAGGACGGGCAGCCGGCGAGCCCGCACCGCAGTGCTGCCGCCGCTCGCCCTCCTCATGAGCCACAATCGCCGGACGGCCGTTCAGCCGCGCCCACTCCGTCGCGGGATCCACCTCCGGCACCGCAGAAACCCCTTGTACGGTCCGCCCGGACCGGCTCCGCACCCGGCCGGCGTCACGCCTGCGAGGTCAGCTTCGCCAGCTGGGCCAGCCACAGGTCGTTCAGCTGTTCCGCCCAGGCGTGCGACATCGTGTCGAGCGACTTGGGCGCACCGGTGCGGACGGCGTTCTCCACGACGACCTCGGTGCCGCCCTCGACCTCGGTGAACAGCCACGCCTGGTAGAGCTGGACGCCTCCGCCGATGCCCAGCCAGCCGAGGCGGCGGGGCGGCTCGTTCTCGCCGACGAAGACCTCGAAGCGCTGACCTGCCCAGCGCACCTCGAAGGTTTCGGCGAAGACGTCCGTACTCACCTCCTCGCAGCCGGGGACCCAGATGGTCCACCGTGCCACGTCGGTGATGAGGGCGAACGCCCGATGGGCCGGTCCGGGCACGACGGCCCGCGCGCGGTGGAAGCTGTGGGCGTCGGTAGGCGTGAACCCGGACGGCCAGTGGATGTCCGGATGGCTGTCGGAGATGTCGTGCATCGATCTTTCTCTCTCACGCTGCTGATCCGCTTCGGGCGGAGCGTCGTCGGCGAACCTTGGGCGAGGGCGTCCTCACCTCCAGTGTGCCGGTGGATGCCCATTCCCCGCATACGTCATATGACTGTCTAGGGCGCCCGCCTCCCTCGTCCGAGGTCCCTCGTCTCCACGAGAGAGAAGAGCGGGATGCCGATGACGCTCAAAAGGAAGCGATCTTCAAGGCATGGGCATGACGATCGTAGTCATTCGTGGCGCGCCCCCGGTCCGCGTCACCGGGCGGTCTCGACCTTGCTGGACGACGTCGTGCTCCGGCGTATGGGCAATAGATGTTTTGCCTGAGACGGCAGTAGGTTGGTCATGGTCGGTGAGACGCTCAAACGTATGAAGGAATGATGTGATGACCGTCGCGGACAGTAGCGCCGGAGGCACGCAAACGTGTTTCCCGGTGGAACAAGACATCCGGCAGCTGGCCGAGTTGGGAGGGCTGACCCGGGCCGAGGTCGAGGCGGCCATCGCACGAGTGAACGAGCAGCTCGGCATCGCCTATCGGAACAACCTGGGCGCGCTGATCGCCGGGCCCGATGTACGAGCCCGGCAGTTCGGGCAGCGGGCCGTCGGTACCGTCGACCCGGACGGCACGGTCCGCGTCGACGACGGCGCGTTCGCGGTGAGCGTCGTTCAGCCGACCGTACCGCGGACAGACGCGGAGAGGCATGTTCCCTCCGGTGAACATCACGCCCACACGGACGCCACCCGGACTCTGATCGACCTGGCGCGGCGGCATCTGGGCAAACTCAGCGAGCGAGAGCTCGCGCCCCATCTCGAACAGGCCCGGCAGGAGATGGCGGCCCGCCACGAACTGCCCCCTGTCGCCCTGGGCGGTGACCTCGACGCGGCGGTGGCTCTGCGGCGGCTGCTGCTGGACGACATCCAGGCGGTGGTGGCGTATCTGTCGGCGGTGGCAGCGGGTGTGTCCGCCCTGTCCGGGGACGATGCGGGCGGTCTCTCCGCGGCCGTACTCGTCTCCGAGTGGCTGCGCGCGCACTTCCACACCGAGAGAACGAGCCCGGTGGCGGCTCCCGGCGGATCGTCCCGCAGGGTACGGCGGGGGGACGCGGTCGATCCCCTCGACAGCGCCGCCGGGCCACTGAGCTCGACCGGCTCTCCAGCGGTGTCGAGGTCGTCTTCGGAGAGCCAGGGGCCCTGGTCCGGGACCGATGATCTGCAGCAGCAGCTGGCGGATTTCCGACTCGGATCCGGCGTCGACGCGCCCCTGAGTGAGGAACCGGAACAGGACTTTGATCCCGGCGCCCCGGTACCGCCCGGTCAGGCCGGTACGGGAGTTGAACCTTCCGAATACCGAACGGATTCGGCTCCGCCAGGGTCGGTGCGGCCCTCCCGGCAAGGCACCGGCCGTCCGCTGAGGGAGAACTCCGCCGGTGTGTCCCAGGAGGCGATGCCGACCAGGCCCGCCAGACGGCCTTCGGCAGCATTGGACCGCAGGAAGTCGTCGGCCGGCATCTCAACAGCCAGCGATCCGCAGTCGCTGTCCCGGCGGCAGTCGATCGCCCAGAACCTGGGGATCGATATCCGCAAGGTGTCGAGTGCCATGGAGGGCGGCGTCCCGGACGTCATCAGTCAACGCTTGCGTGACCTGGCCGACCGGCACAACCTAGTGGTCAGTTTCCGCCTCACCAATGTCGAGTCGCTGCCATGGAACGCGCATGGTGGTGCGGCTGTGGGCAAGCCGGAGGCCATCAAAGCGAAGTCGGCCTCCGAAGTGGACTCCTTCCTGGGGCTCAACCGCGCACTACGCGGCCTGGTCGCGTACTACCGCCCCAACCGCCCCGACCCGGCACGGCTGCGGGCGGAGTCGCCCGAGCGCCAGCAGCAGATCTGGCGTGCCTATGCCACGCGTATGCGGGACTACGTGGTGCTCGCCGCGGACATGAGGAAGCTGAAGGGCAGGTTCCGGGTCGAACCGCACGGGATCATCACCGCACGGGTTCTCGTCGGCAACGACGGGACCCCCATCAGGGCGTACCGTGAGGGTTCGAGCGTGCCTTCGCACGTGGCCGGTGCCTCGGCCGCGAACCTCACGGAGAAGTGGGTTCCGGTCACTTCCGACTACGACCTCATGCACATCACGGATGAGAACGGCGGGGAAGTCCCACAGGAGCAGAAGCAGGAGTTCCTTGCCGAGGCGCTGGCCGAGGGATACATCGAGCATCCCGAACTCATGGGCTGGGAGCCGCCCAACGAACGTGGCCAGGCGCTGAAGAAACGCCTCACCGAAGATACGAAGTGGGTCCTCACCTATGCACCAGCTGTCTCCCCCTTCGTCGAGCGATACCCACCCGACGTGCAGAACCAGCCGTCCGAGGCAGCCGACGACGGCCGGTCGGGCACGGGCCCCCAGGATCAGACCGACTGGCAAGCGACGGCCGACAAGCTCTACGCCGCCTACGACCCCTACCTGGAAGCCCTCCACCGACTCACAAACGGCACTGGCCAACCACGGGACACCGCGGTCGCCGCTCGCGACCTCCTCGCCCATGGCCGGTCCCTCGCTTCGCTCGAAACCGATCCGTTCACTCCCTGGGCCGAGGCGTACACACAACTGCCCGCCCGAGTGGCCCAGTTGGCGTCCCGGATTCCGACCAGAATGGACGCGTCCGAACGTCGGTGGCGCATCGGAGCGCTGCTGGCCGCGTACTATCAAACCGACGACTCCCGCAGAGGCGCCGTCGTCGACGCCGTGTTCGCCGCTCTCACGCTTGACACGACCCCGGCCGACGTCATCGTCGCCAACGTCCGGACCGACCAGTCGCGCATCGCCGGCATCAATCACTACCTGTCCGGAACCGACACCGGCCTCACCCCAACAGAGCGGCAGAGACTGCGTGAGCTCGTCGGCCGCACAGTCGCCGAGCGGCCCGTGGCGGACCCGGCCGACACGCCTTCGGACACCGCTGACACGGTGGACACAACGGAAGCGGCAGGCCCGGCGTACACCGCGCAGAACCCCACCGCACAGAACGCCGGACAGCGAAGGAACGAGCCCTGGCGCATGTCCCTCGGCGGCGAGTTGCTGCCCGTGGCCGTAGTGCGTCAGCCCATGCTGTTCGATCTCGCCGAGCTGACCGAGTCGCACGGCGTCGCCACCCTGTCACCGCACGACTCGGACTACCAGGAAACGACGCTGGAAGCCGCGCAGCACGTCGCCGACCACATTCGCGGCCAGGTCGACGCGATGGCGGACCAGCGCGTCACCATGACCAACGCCGAGCTGCGCGTTGTCCTCCCCGGGCCCGGACACGGTTCCGCGTCTGAGCTGCCGGGGGTGGACCCTTTCCTCACCTACTCCCACATCGCACAGCTCACCGCCAACGTGCTGGAGCACCGTGTCCTCGTCACTCAGCGCAGCGAACCTGGAAGCGACCGAACGATCGTACTCATGACGCTCTGCCCGCCGGAGCCCGACCGCAGGGCTTCGGCGTAGTCGAGCAATGTCCGGTTCACGCGAGTCCGAGGAGGGCGAGGGGACGGTCTGCGTTGCGGGCGTTGCGTCGCAGGGCGGCAGCGACATTGGTTGTGCCGGACAGACGCAGGGCGCCGATGGCGAGGTTGCGCCACGTGGCCATCGCCCGGGGCGCGCTGCCAGTGCGCAGTTGTGAGGCGTCCTCGGCGAAGGTGGTGTCCCTGACGTGGTGCAGGGCTTCCACCTGCCAGTGTTCACGGATGAGTTGGGCAATCCTTGCAGGGTTGGCGTGCTCGGCGGTGAGGCTGGTGACGGCGTAGACGGTCTTGATCGTGGTCCGCCCGGTCTTGCGGTGGGTGCGGCGACGCTTGACCTGGACTGCTTGTCGAGCGCCGGGGAAAAACAGGTTGTTCACGGATGCCACCTTGATCCGCCGGATTTCCGATCTCCCGTGGCCGGCGTTTCTGGTGCGGCCCTGGAGCGGGATCTCCCGCCAGGGAAGGGCCCTCAGTTGCCTGCGGAGACGTTTCTGGTTGCCCTTGGCGATCACGATGTAGTGCGCTCCGCGTCCCAGAAGGTAGTCGGCGTGCTCTCGCTGGGTGTGCATGGCATCGCTGGTCACCACGGTCCGGGACAGGTCGACGACGGTGTCCAGCAGCGGCTGGAAGCAGGTGATCTCGTTCGTCTTGACACCGACGTCGAGCTGGGCCAGGACCAGGCTGGTGGTGTGCTCCAGAGCGGCGAGCAGGTGGATCCTGCGGTCGCCTGCCCTGGAGGCTCCGCGCAGGCTCTTCCCGTCGACGGCCAGGCCGCGCAGTCGGCCGGCGGCAGGGGTGCACCGATCGGCAAGCCAGCGACCCACTGCCCGGTCGAGCGCATCGCCGTCGATCCGGGCCAGGAGCCTGCGGACCGTCGTCTCCGCAGGTCTGGCCCGCCTCGGGAGGAGCGGGTCGTGCCGGACCCCAACGCGTTCCAGGACGTGCGGTGGAGCGTCGGCGATCCACTCGCCGACCGCCAAGAGCGAGGTCGCGCCGGTCAGGACCGCGCACGCGGCCAGGGCGAGCACGACGGTCAGCGCGTGGCGCACTCCGCGCGGATCACGGGGATCGGGCACCTCGGACAGGCGCTCCAGCAGGCTGGGCAGCTCGTCCGGTGCGAGCTCGCTATGGTCGCGAAGTTGGGCAAGGGCAGGCGGGATCGGCGATGATACGTCGGCAGGCACGGTCTTCCAGGCAGGTCATGGGGCGTCGAGAACTCCATGATCTTGGTAACCGTGCCTGCCCGACACTCCCGGAAGACGTAGCCGACATGCGGTGCGTATGTAGCATCGGCCTGTGACCAGAACGCCGAGGCCGGGGACCAACTGCCCAGTGTGCGGGCTCGATCAGGGATACGAACCCTGGGGTTCCGACGGTCTGACGCCGTCGTTCGATATCTGCGCCTGCTGCTCCAGCGAGTTCGGCTACGAGGACGCCACGAACGCAGGTGTGAGAGCCGCGCGAGACGCATGGATCGAGGCCGGCTGTCCCTGGCGCGGGCCTGAGAGCCAACGACCCGCAGGCTGGGATCCCAAAGCTCAACTCGCCGACCGCTTGAGGCTGCCGCACTGGGACTGAACGGTGGGGCATCGGGGTGCGTGAACGCCCCTCATCCTCACAGGTCCACATGGTCACGAATCAGGCATTCCTGAACTACGCCGAAGCCCTGAGCCCGACCGTCCCTGAACCACGCCACACGTATCCGCATTGGAGCGGCAGCGAGTGGTGTGAGATCCGCAAGGAGGGAGATCAGAAAGAAGTACGTGCACGCACGTATCGCATGCGTCGATACGCAGGTACATTCGGCAGTTCGTCGGTCGAAATTCTGTCGAATGCATAGGGAATGGCAACCATGAGTCGCCCCGGTAATGGCGCTGGAGTCACTCAAACGTGTTATCCGGTACAGGAGGACGCGGCAGCCCTCGCCGCAGCCGAGGGCTGGACTCACGCGGAAGAGATACGGTTCGCCGAACGCGTCGTCCAAGCACTGGAGGAAACGTACGCGCAGGCACTCTCGCCCGAGGCGCGTGCGCGACCGGCGCGAAGCGCTGCGGGCACGCCGCCGCCCGCAGCACTCGCGGCGCACGAGGGTCGGACATCGTCGCCCTCCCGTGGTGACGTCGAGGAGCTCGGACACGTCGACCTCGGGGAACTGCTCACCGCGGCCACCGGGCATCCCGCCGCCGGGACGTCACCGGCCCGGACGGCTGCCGCCGTCGTGCGGCAGCGGGCCGCGGGGCGGCCGCTGCCGGAGAAGATCCACCTGACCCTCGATGCCGTGGAGCTCAATGACGCGGCGATACACACGCTGGCCGGATGGGCGTCGAACACGGTGCGGGAATCACTGCACCTGGGCGACGCACCCGCCATGGGGGCGGCTGCGGATCCGGGGGGTGCCGAGAGGCGAGCGTCCGCCCTGCTGGGCCGCCTCGAATCCGTCCTGCTCGACGTGTCTCCGTCCGCCCACGGCGATGTCCAGTCCTTTGTCGACGAGGTCACGGCCGAAGTGGAGAGCGTCCGCTCCGCGCTCGCCCCCGGCAGCGACGCGGTGCCTCCGCCCACGGTGTACGCCGTCACCTCCCTGTCGGAGGCCGAGCACCTGCTGCACGACCTCGCTCCGCTGCTCGGAGTCTCCCTGCGCGCCGAGCTCTATCTCGCCGAGGGGGAGCGGCGGGTGCGGTGGGCCGACCCCGACGGGCGCGTGCACGCGTTCGAACCCCCGGCCGGCGAGACCGCGGACGTGCACCGGCTGTCCGTCTCCGAGGCGCGCGAGGCCGGGCTGCTGCCCCGGGCCGCCCACGGCCTGCTGCACGGGTCGCTCTTCAGCGAGCGTGAACTGGCCGAGATCTACCGGACCTCGTGGACGGCGGAGCGCACCTTCGCGGAGGCCTTGGAGCTGGCCGCCGCGGCCCGCCGGGAATGGCTGTCCGGCCTGGACCCGCGGCTGCCGGATCTGATGCGGCGGCTGGTCACCGAGGCCGACGCGCAGCGAACGCCCGCTCCCGCGGCCAGCCCGGCGCGGCCGGGCGGCGACGGGGTCCGGACCGTGGTCCGGGCCATGGCCGATGTGCTCCAGGACCAGCGGTCCGCACCGGCCGGCCGGCCCGCACCGGAGGCCGGCCGGCCGGTGTCCGCGCCCGCGCCCGCGGTGCCGATCGAGAACGTCCTGGAGCACACCGTGTTCGCGCCCAACGAGGCCGGAGACCTGGTGGCCCTGGGGCTCGACCCCCGTCCGCTGGCCGACGCGGCCCTGCGACAAGCCGCCGTCACGGTCGCGGACTCGGTCGTGCTGGAGGCAGCGACCGGCGGGTCCGAGCCCCTCGGGGACGAGGCACCGGGGCTCCTGCTCGTCTTCTCCGCGCGGAGCACGACCGCCACCGACGTCGACTTCGGCGGAATCACCGTCGAGTCCGTGGCACGGGCCCTGGCCCTGGCCGAGCCGAACCCGCTGTCCGGGCGGACACCCGACCGGGTACTCGTGCTGATGGCCCCTGGCACCGAGGCGCTGGCCGCCCGGCTCGCCGTACAGACCGGCCGGCCGGTGGCGGCCAGCCGCTTCGGAGGGGTGCTGGACCCGGAGCGCAGGACGCTGTCCGAGGCGCCGGCCCCCGACCCGCTGCGGCAGGCGACGGGATTCCGCCTCTACACGGGCGACGACCCCCAGGGCATACCGGTGACGACCCGCTCGCGTCCCGCCCCCGGGACGCAAGCGGCCGCATCAGCGACCGGGGCCGGACCGCGCGACGGTGCGAGGGCGGATCCCGTTCCCCCGCACCCGCCTGCCCACGCCGCCCCCGAACCGGCGCCGGCCCCCGCCGACGACATCGACCGCATCGACCCCGTCGTCCTGGCCGCAGGTGTCCCGCGCGGGGTGTTGCCCTACATCTCGCAGGTGATCCGGCAGCTGCGCGCCCTCGCCGTCGAGCGGGGCGTCACGGTGGAGGAGTCCGTCTGGACGGGGTTGCCGAGCCACTTGCTGAGCAACTACCGCTTCCTCGTCCCCGATCCCGCCGATGCCGAGACCGGCGCCGGCGCGGCCCCCGGATGGCGCACCGGCCTGCCGGTGATCCTCAGCCCCGGTGTCGAGGCGCTCGTCACCCTGCTCCCCACCGATCCGGTGGTCGTCAGCGGTCCGGGCCGGAGTGTCGTCGCCAACGACAGTGGCGGTCCGTGGACAACCGTCCAGGAGACGGCGGAGACGCCGCTGGACGTGACCCACCCGGCTCCGGCGGAACCAGGTACCGGGGCTGTGAGCACGGGTCCGGCCCCTCTCGTCGCGCCGCGCCCCGAGACGGACCACTTCTACAGCAACCAACTCGTCAGGGGCTCGTTCCTGACCGGCGCCCACGTACAGACCCGGTCCGGCGCACTGGGCGCGACAAGGGGCGCCCTGGGACTGTCGATGGGTGTCATCCCGGTTCCGGGACTGGCCTGGCTCGGCGCCGTGCGCCTCGGCATCAAGCTGTCGGGCAAGGCCAACGCATCGACCCGGTCCACCTCACGCGTCCTGGACGCGGAGGGCGGACACGTCGAGGTCGCCGGCTCCGAGTCGCCGTACGTCGCCGCCGACGCCCGGTGGTTCGTGAAACTGAGAACCGACCGGCTCCGGCCGTGGACGGACATCGAGGCGACCGAACTGACGACGACGGGGGACGAATTCCTGCTGCTCTACCTGCCGGCGTACTACCTGGGACAGCCGGGGCCCGCCGTCACGGCGCGGGGCGAGGAGGTGAATTCCGAGGGCCTGCCGGAGGCGTACACCGCGCCGTGGCTCACCAACCTGCCGGTGCTGGAGGACCAGATCCTGCGTGCGCTGGACGCGGAACTGAGGGCGGCCGGGAACGACCCGGCAAAGAAACTCGACTGGTTGCACGGCCAGGTGCTCGACGGAGTGTCCCGGCTGGCCGAGAACCTGGACAGAGCCGTCAACCACCGTCTCGGCTTCCGGTTCGACCTGCACGACGGAGCGGGCGTCGTCGCTTCGGTGGAACTGCGCTCGACACGGCGCACCCCGGGACAACTCGTCGGTGCCACCACGGACAAGGCGCACATCGAGAACGTCCGGACGGCCATCGACGGCGGCAGCGGCAATCATTCCCTCAACCAGGGTTCGGGCCTGACCCTGTCCGCATCGGCCGACACCACCGCGGCGTTCGGCCAGGCCGGTCTCACGGCCGGCGTGAGCGTGGCCTCGGGAAGCACCTCCTCGCACAACACAGGGCGGATCGGCCTGTGGGTACTGGTTCCCCGGTACATCGGGTACACCTCGGCGTACGACCTCGTGTTCGAACACCGTGCGCGGGTGACGGTCAGGGGCCGCCCCGCCAGGAGCACCGAGCCGGTGTCCAACCGGGTGCTGCTGCGGACCCTGGAACCGGAGGCGTTCAAATACGGCTTCCCCGTCGAACGCGCCGCCCTCAAGGCGCAGCCGGAGCCCGACCCCGGGTCGGCATCCTCGCTGGAGGACCCCGTCACGCCGGGAACTCCCTCCGCCGAGTCCTCGGCACCCGATCCGGACACCGTCCCGTACTCGCCCGACGCCCTGCGGCGCACCGGCAGGCGGGAAGGCGACGCGGAGCACCGCCCGCTGCCCCCGTACGTACAGGACGGCCGGGGCATCGGGATGGGCATAGCCAAGGTCGGGCAGGAGACGGTCGAAAGCCTGGAGGACTGGCTCACCAGGGAACTGCGGGCCAAAGGCTTCCTGCCGGACACGCCGACGGCACCGCTGACCGGGGCGAACTGGCGCACGCAGCGCGCCACCAGAGAGGGGTTGATGGCCAATCAGACGCTCTACGAGAAAATGCTGTCCGGGCGCGCGCTCGACTCCTTCTACGACCAGATACACCAGACCGGCCTCAGTTTCGAGTTGAAGGTACGCCGGGGAGCCCTCGGCGTTTCCCTTTCCGTCGACACCGCCACGGTCACCATCACCGCCACCAAATCTCCCGGCCAGAGACCACAATACCTGGGCTCGACCGACACCCAGGCGGCAGTCAACCTGGCCATGGGAATGGGAAACGCGGAGCACGGTACCAGCGCGTACCGCAAGTTCTCGCTGTCCCTTTTCCTTAAATGGGGCTATGAATTCTTCAAGTCGGGCGGCCACGGATTCGAGATCTTCCGGCAGTTGGGCGCCTCCCAGGCGCTGTCGTACACTCACAATCGGCCGGAGCTGCTCGAATACAGCGGAATACTGCACCAGTACACGCTGTTCAGCGACTACACCGTCACCGTGGACTACGGACGGTCGGGTGTCACCGGCGGCCGGCGCCACCCGTCCCTGTCCTACACACTGCCGGCACAGCCCGCACAGGTCTCCTTGCTGCCCCTCGGCGACACCAGCGACCCGGGCCGTACGAGCGACCTGCCGGTCCCGGCGTCGGTGCTGAAACACGCCGCGGTCTACTACGTGGACGCCAGTGGCCTGCCCGACCTCACCCAGCCCGTACTGAACCCGCTGGCGGGACCCGGCACCACGGCGGACCCCGTGGTCAGGTCGTTCACCGCCACCAACAACATCCGGGCCTTCGCCAAAGAGATCATCCGCGATGCCGCGGACGGACAGGACGAGACCTTCGCCCTGACGCCCGATCCGTCCGCGCCCCAGGGCATCGGTCACCGTGTGGCGCCCGCCATGAGCGAGTACACCACCGACCAGCCGTTCGATCCGGGATTCTGGCGGGATGCCAAAGCCGCCGTCAACATCACCGGATCGATGCGGAAGGCGAAATTCGCCCAGGCCACCGACCATCCTTTCGTACTCGGCCGCATTCTGCTGACTTTGAGTCAGATCAACGACAGTGACACCTCGGCCAGGGGAATCAGGCACAACCAGTTCGACATCGGTCTCGGCGGACCAGCGGGAACGGGGCAACCGGCCGGTACGGTGCAGGGCGGGCTCAACACCGGCCGGACCTACCAGTGGAACGACACCCGAGGCAACGGGAGGACCGCGGGCAAAGAGTACATCCAGCTCGATTTCAACAGGGCTTACCTGTTCGAAACAGAGGTCGACTATGTCGTCAGCACCCGTCTGGAGAAGGACGGCAAATTCGTCGCCCTGCACCACGACGAGGCGACCGGCACGGTCCGGGACAAGAAATTCTCGTTCGTGCTGTCCGAGCCGATGGCTCTCGACGAGTACGGCAGGGGCCACCTCCCCGTCTCCGACCGTCAGATGCTCGACGTCATGCGCCGCTGGAACGACGGTGAGGTCGCCCTGCGCGGCGACACGGTGGCCGGGGTGCTCACCCGCTGGATGACGGAAACCACCGAGGAGGCGCTGCGCACGCTCCAGGAGCCGGACGGCGCAGCCGAGCCGCCGGCCGTCGTCGACCGCCGTGAACTGGCCCGGACCCTCGCCCGGCTGCACCGCAACGGCGCGCTCGTCATCCGGGACAGCACGGTACGGGACGCCTTCGAACAGACCTTGAGAAGGGAACTGCCCGATGCCGAAGAAACGGTCCTGCCGTACGGAACGGACCCCTACGCCGAGCTGACCCTCCCGGAGTACCTCACCCGTGCGGACGCCGGCGGGCGGACCCTGGGGCACAGCGGCGTCCACGACCTCGTCCACCAGGGCGGCAGGACGACGTACGACATCGTGCGGGAGCAGGTGGAACGGGTGGCTCCCGGGCTGCTCACCGCCGAACCCGCTCTCTGGGTCGGGGACGGCGAAAGGATCGGGCGTCTGCAAGGAGGCGTCAACGCACTGCAGGCACTGCTGGGAGAAGGACGCGATCTGACGCTCTTCGACGACCTGCTCTCCCCCAACGGCATGACCCTGTACCTGACCAACCCCGTCGGGTGGCTGCTGGGGGACGTCGTCACGATCCAGCTCTCCGCGGAGCTGACCTCGCCACCGCGCATCCGGGACTTCCAGCCGGGCACCGGCCTGGAGAACTACGGACACGGCTACGTCCAGACCAGCGCGGGCCGCTCCACGGCCACCGCCCAGTCGGGTACCGCACGCTTCGGGTACGGCGAGACCCACGGCTCCGACCAGGTCCGAGCCGGGGTGGGTGAAGGCCGGCACACGGGCTCGACCCGCGCTCAGACGGCCACCACCGAACAGACCGTGTACGACTGGAACGGCCACTACCTGGTCCGGGTGAACGAGGTCTTCAAGATCAGTGTCCGGCGCGTCGACATGGCGGGCCGGCCGATCACCGCCGCCCTCACCGGCTGGTACCGCGCCCTGGACGCCCACCGCTCCCGGGGCAGCAGCGTGGCGGTGCCCGGTGTGCTGGACATCCAGGTCCCCCGCGGACTGGGCGAGTTCCAGCCGGTGGCGGGCCCGGCGCTGCCGCTCGACCCCCGCCCCCTGCCGCCGCTGCCCGGCGACTCGTACGTGACGGGCACCATGCTGGACGACGCGCTGCCCGCCGCGCGCGCTCTGCTCGCCCGCATGTTCGGATCGCGAGCCGACGGGGCCCGGACCCGTACGGCACTGACCATCGACCAGTTGTTCACCCGCACCTCGATGACCAACCACATCAGGCGGGCGGTGAGCGGGGGAAGCGACCTGCTCACCCCTCGCCTGCACGTGCCCGGCCGGGAGTCCGAGCAGGCCGAGCTGAGCCTGCGCGGCCGGCTGCTCGACGTGCACGTCCTGGGCTCCGTCCAGGGCACCGGAACCGGCCGGTACAGCAAGCACCAGAGCGGTACGTCGGCCAACGTCGGCCACGACGCGCACCGGCCCACCCTGGGCAACGACCCCTCGGGCTCCGCCGGAGCCGTCGATGAGGAACGGCGGCTGACGCCGGGCGCCGACAGCGAGTTCTCGCGCACCACGGCTGCCGCCGCGGCCGAGGTCGGCACCGCGAACTTCCGGCGCGAGGACCACGTCAAACAGCAGGGGCCCACCCAACTCGTGCGGGTCCGCGGCATCTTCAGCCTCACAGCCAGACGTTTCGACCGGGGTGTGTTCCTGCCGGACCTCAACCGCGGCACGTATGTCAGCGGCGCCTTCGCCGGCGACGTGTACATCGAAATGCCGGAGAACGAGATCCCGGCGTGGCTCGAGACCGTCCGCTCCGCTCGGTACGAGAACAGCAAGGCGTACGCGTGGCGAGGGCTGAAGCACGCACCGGAGTACGACCTCTCCCACCTGCTGGTCCAGGCGGCGCGGACCGAAGGGGCGAGCGCGGCCCGCGCCCATCAGCTGGTCGCACGTTCGATCAGCCGGACCAGCGGCCGGCCGTTGACGCACGCCGTTCTCCGGCTCGACCTGGCGAAGCTCGACAAACACCGGGTCATCGAGCACTACCGGTGGGCAGTGCGGACCCTCTCGGCGGAAGTGAAGCGAGCCAGGGAGCGAGGTCCCTACCCGGAGCCTTCCCTCCTCATCCAGTACCGGGACCATCTGTCCGCCCACCCCGATCAGGTCGACCCGCCGGGCACCGCCGACCCCGACCGGACCATCCGGCGGATCACCGAGCAGGTGAACAGGGAACGCGCCAGAATGGGCAACGGCGGTCAAGCCCCGCCGCCGGCGCTGCCCGCCGCCGCGGGCATCTACGCGCTCGACCACACCCATCTCATCCGCGGCATAGCCGTGGAACTCCGGGCCCACCTGCGTGTCGTCCTCACCGGCAGGAACACGGTCCTCACCCGCTGGGTCGAACCGGGCGGCCGAGTGCACGCCTTCAGGCCCGACGGCCCCGGCGGAGGCGAGCCGGCCGGGGTCACCGCGGACCAGGCGAGGGACGCGGGTCTGCTGCCGGACGGTCTGCACGCCGCCGTGCGCGCGGTGGGCCTGGACGACGTGGAGCTGCGCGACCTCTACCGCACGAGCAGGGACACCCTCGGTGACTTCGCGGTGGCCGTCGGCCAGGAGGTACGCACTCGGCGGGAGCGGCTCGACCGGCTCGACGGCCGGTTGTGGGACCTGCTCCTCAAGGCCGCCGAGCGGGTGTCCGCCTCGGACACCCTCGCCGGCGGAGGAGGGGGAGTACCCGACGGAGCGGCGCGCGAGGCACTCGCGCTGCTGCGGGACATGGCGCGGCAGGCCGCGACCGGGCAGGCCGCCCGGCAGACCGATGACGTGCAGCGTGTGCTGAGCCTGATGGGCGACGCGGCTCCTGCCGGCGACCGGGCACCGGTCATCGCGGAACCGGAGCCGGGGAGCCGTTCCGGCCCGCGGCCCGTCGCCTCGGTCATCAACGCTGCTGTCGGATCGCTGTTCGTCGGATGGAAGCCCGCCTGGAAGCGCAGCCCCACGACACCTGGGGCGCTGAACGACGACACGCCGACCATCGAGACGACCCCGCCGCAGAGCGCGGCCACCCTCCAGGTCCCCGTCCCGGCTCCGCTGACCGACGAGCCGGACACGACGGCTGACGACGTCCCCACGGCGGCCGACCTCCAGTGGGAACGTCACCTCGAAGCCGACGCACAAGGCCATGCGGCTCCCCGGCCGGAGAAGCAGCGAGCGGACTTCCCCGCCAGCCGGTCGGTCGCCTGGAAGCAGTACCTCTCCGCGTACCGCACCCACCAGGACCTGGTGCGGCGCCATGAGGCGGGCCCGGTCACGGAACAGGCCGCCAGCCGGCTCATGGTGGTCCGCCGGGACCTGGAGCAGACCCGCCAGGCACTGGTCGCGTGGGGACATGCGGACCCCGGCGCGCTGATGGCGGCCTACAAGGCGATCCACGAGCCGGGACGGAGAACCCCACAGAGCACCCCCTCCCGGGCGTCCACACCGCACCCGTCGGTGCGCTCGGGCACGCACAGCGCACCCGCACCGCCCATCGATGTCCCCGTCTTCTACAACCACCTCGACGCGTCCGGCATGTCGGTACGCCGTGACACGCTGGGGCAGTCGTTGCTCGGCACGCCACCGGGCTCCACCAAGTGGAAGAACCTTCGGGACGCACTCGTGTCACTGCCGTCCCCCCCGGAGAACGGGACCGGCCGGGCCGGTACCGTACCGGCGCGGCACGGGCCCCGCAGTTTCCTCGACGAACCGCGTTCGGCTGCCTCGGGGGGCCGCCCCGAGGAAACCTCGGGCCCGCGTTCCGGCACCGTTTCCCGGCCGCCGACACCGCCTGTGACGCGAGCCGCACCAGCGACGGCCCCCCGCGCGATCCGCCGAGACCAGCCATGGAGGCCGCTCACCGGTGAGACCCTGCCCACCACAGTGGTGCGGCACCGCGAGACGTTCGACCTCGCCCGGCTGGCCGGACTCGACGAGGAGGAACTGACCGTGGCGGAAGTGACGCGCAACGGGGGCGACGCGGAACGTGACGGACTGTTCGACGCGGCGGGTGCCCGCGTCACTGCCCACATCAGGGAGCACTTCGAAACGCTGGCACCGTTCAGAACACTGACCAACAGTGAGGTGTTCCTCACGGCGCCCGACCGCAACAGCATGGCGTGGTCGGTCCTGGCCCAGGATGTGGCCAACCGCCTCGACCACCGGGTACGCATCGAGCTGGTCCGGCAGTCGAGTGGTCCGTCGGTGTCCGAGGGTTTCATCATGGACATCTGTCCGCAGACATGAGCACCGCCCGTACACCCGCCGGCGTGGCCTGGCCCACATGGGCGGGCAGGACTTCCCACGGGCCGGGCCGCCTGGTCAGAGGTGTTCTACTGCCTGCAACGTGTATGTGGCGGGCGCTGGTAGAGCAGGGAAGCCAGCGCCCGCCGGGCCAGTGCGACCCCCACGCTCAACCCCGCACCGCGGTTCGAGGTCATACCCGAGTAGGCATCGAAAGAGTCGCCGAGATCACCTTCCAGGAGACGGCTGTCCGTCAGCCAGCGAAAGGCACGGGACGCCAGGTCCCAGTCCGCGAGCGGCAGGTTCGAAAGGCCGTGGTCGAGGCATCCTTCGCACCACACGGCCCACTCGACGTCACTCGTCATCATCGCACTGCACGCGTCGATGTCCCCAGGTCCCGGCACCCGACCGGTTCGGGCACCGAACAGCAGGGTCAGGGACAGTACGTCGTGGACGGCCCGACGCTCGAAGGACCCCGGATGCCACCCCGCGAACGCCTCATCCATGATCTGGCCGGCTGCGGCCTGCGCGCACAACCACGCGGGCACGTCGTCGAGGCCGTGTTGCGGATGGCCTCTCACTGGAACGAGTCACCGCACGCGCAGGAGCCCTTGGCCAGCGGATTGTCGATGGTGAAACCCGACTTCTGCAACGTGTCATGGAAGTCGATGACGGCCGTGCTGCCCGTCGCGGCGTCCTGGAGGTAGGGGCCGCTCATCGGATCGATCACCACGGCGACGCCGTCGAACCAGGTCACAGACATCTTGTCCGCAGCCAGCGCGAGACGCTGAGCCCGCACCTGGGGCTCGGGCTGCGCGGTGGGCCCGGAGCCGTTGCGCTCCGCCCGCATGGCCGTCAGGGCGGCGGCGTATTTGTCCGTGAAGAACAACTGGTAGCGCAGACCCGCGCAGCCACCGGGCTGGACGGAAATCTGCAGGGCGAGACCAGGCTCCTCACGCTCCAGCAGAGCCGTGACCTTGGCCACGGCCGCGTCCGTCAGATCGACCGAGTACGTCGGCCGGTCCAGCGTCTCGTTCGTCATGTGCTGATCCCTCCGCAGGCGTGCAGTCTCGACAGGGAAACGAAGGACGGGGGTCCCCGGGTTCACGACGCGGGCACAGTGAGGACGCTTTCTTCACCGGTTGCTGACTTCCCCGGCGTGCGGGTGCCTCGGGTGTGTCACGCAACCCCTGAGATGGGGCGGCCCGTTCCAAGTCGAATGACTGATGCGGGCATGCCTTTCACCTGTGAGAGTCGCAACCAGCAGTGACACCGGCGTGGAACAAGGGGGATGTGCGCAGATGTGGTCGGCCACCGGTGACTGGGGGAGCGTCCTGGACGTGGTGGAGCAGCCCGTGTGGGCGGTGGACGCCGGCCATGTCGTCCAGTACGCCAATCCGGCGCTCGTCAGGGCGCTGGGCCATGACCGGCCGGACGATTTGCTGGGCCGCGACGGCCGCCCGCTCGCTGTGCCGTCCGACGAGCTGCCGGGCGCGGCCGGCATGACGCTTCCCGGGCGGGGCGAGGGCGTACTCGTGGGCGTCGACGGGTCGATGCTGAGCGTGGAGTGGAGCGTGCTGCCGTTGAGCGGCACGCACGGTGACGCGTTCCTGTACGCGTTCCGGTTCCCGCGCGCCTCGGCCGACTGCACCCCGGATGACAGGCAGCCCCGGCTCCGGCTGCTGGCGCACCGTCAGGCCGAACGTGACCACCGGTCCGCCGGCACGCTCCAGCACAACGTTCAAGAACGCCTGGTGCAAGCCCTGATCGGGTTGCAGCTGGCCCGTCAGGATCTCGCCGCCGAGCCGGCGCGAGCGGTCGGTCTCCTGAGCGACGCGGCCCGTGCCGTGGAGGAGGCCCTGGCCGGGGTCCGGGAGGTCACCGACGCGCTGAGTCCCGGCGCCCTGCGGGTCCGTGGGCTGCCCGCGGCGCTCGCCGCCCTCGCCCATCGCTGCCCCGTGCCGCTGCTCCTCTCCGGTTCCCTCACCGCGCGGTTGCCCGGTCCGGTCGAGACCCATCTGTACTTCTTCGTGGAGGAGGCCGTGGAGCGGGCAGTGCGGCACGGCCGGGCCAGTCAAGTCGAGGTGCGCGCCGACGCCGGAGCGGACGTGGTGGTCGCTGTCACGGACAACGGGAAGCGGGCCGCCGGTGCGGCGGACACCGCGGCGCTCGCTGTTCTGGCCCAGCGCGTGGCGGCCGTGCACGGCACTCTGACCGTCACCCGCACTCCCGGAACCGGCACCACGCTCACGGCCGTCGTCCCGCTCTGAGCACGTTCGTGCCGGTCCCGGTCCGCAGATCCGCGTGGGCGTGGCCGCACTGTGACGCCTACGCGGGTCAGCCCTGTTCCTCCAGCACCGCGACCAGCTGGGTGCGCGCGGTCACCCCCAGCCTGGGGTAGATGCGGTACAAGTACGTCCCGACGGCGCGCGGCGACAGCCCCACTTCCTCGCCGATCAGACGGTTGGACAGGCCGCGGGCCGCCAACCGCGCGATCCGCAGTTCCTGCGGACCGAGCAGGTCATGTACGCGGCCGGACCGGGTCCCGCCCGGCCCGACCGGCGCGGGCCGGGCCGCCGGCACGGCCCAGGAAGACCGCCGGTCCCCGTCCCGGTCGTCCCGGCCCCGGGTCTGGGCCTGGGCGCACGGCGTGTGGTGGGCCGGCATCCGGGCCGGACGCTCCTCACCGAGGTCATGGCCGAGCCGGACGGCCGCAGGTGCGCACTGCCCTTGGTCCCCAGGCCCGCTGCCCGGGTCCGCCGCACGCCGCAGCGGACGGACGGTCATCACCGTTGCGCTGCGTTCCCGGGTGTCCCGGTGCACCGCCTCCGTCCGGGCGGCCTGCCACCCGCGCGCGCCCCGCGCCAGGTGCCGTGCCCGGTGTACGGCGTTTCGGCCCGGTGGCCGGGAGGCGTCGCCCACCACCAGCGGCAGTCCGCCGTCCTGGTGGAGGGCGGCCACTAGCAGCAGGGTACGGATGGCCGCCGGGAGCAGCGCGGCACCCAGCGGCAGCGCGGCACCCAGCGACAGGGCGGCCGGACGGTCGGAGGAGCCGGACCGGTCGGGCACCGGCTCTCCGGGCCACATCGGCAGTTCGGGCGACGACAAGGGGCCGCCGGCCGCGGTCGCCGGGGACAGCGGGCTGAGTGACGGCGCGGACAGTCCTCTCACGGACGCGCGGCGCGCGGAGTGCGGGCGCGTGGCCGGCGGCCCGGCCAGTGGCCGCTTCGGCGTCCACCGCGTGACGAACGACGGCACGTCAACGGCGAGCAGCAGCGGCCGGACCGCCCGTTCGTGAACGAATCCACGCCCGACACCAGTCGTCCCGCCCCGGACGAGGCGCCCGACCCCAGGGGACCCGGCACCCCGTTGCGGCGCGCCCGTCTCGCCGTCTTCCTGTTGTTCTTCGTCAACGCACTGGCCTACGCCAACATCGTTCCGCGCCTGCCCGAGGTCCGTGACCATGTCGGGCTCCGATGCCGTAGGGCTTCTTGTCGTAGGTCTTGGGCAGCACCTTGATGTCCGGATTGGTGCTGGAGTTGCCGGCGAGGACTCCCTGGTCGAGGACGTACGCGTCAGCGCGGCCCTGTCGCAGTGCCTGGACGCATTCGGTGTTGGTGTCGAAGAGCTGAATCTTCGCCGAGGGCACGCGTTCGTTGAGGACAGCGGCCGCGGTGGAGCCGGACTGGGTGGTGACGGTCTTGCCCCGGAGGTCGTTCAGGGAGGTGATGTCCTGCTCATCCTGTCGCAGCTGGATGCCGAGGCCGTCGACATAGTAGGGACCGGCGAAGCCGATGACCTTCGATCGTTCGGGGGTGATGGTGTAGGTGGCGAGGACGGCGTCGACGGAGTGGTTTTTCAGCAGCGCTTCGCGGGTGGCCGCGGTGACGTTGACCAGCTTCGTCTTCGGCTCGCCGATGATGTACTTCGCCAGCAGTCGGGACATCGCGGCGTCGAAGCCCTCGACCTTGCCGGTGGTGGGATCGAGTTGCGAGAAGAGGGCCGCGGTCTGAGTACCGCCGACAATCAAGGTGCCGGACTCTTTGATCTTCGCGGCAGTGGAACCCGGTGGCAGCAGGGACGCGTCTGCCGGTGCCTGCTCGGCTATGAGCCGGTCGACGGTCTTCGTGCCGGCCCTCTTCTGCGCCGTGGCCGGCGTTCCCGGTACTGCCGTCTCGGCGGAATCGGAGGAGCAGCCCGTGGTCAGGGCGAGGAGGGCGACGGTCAGGGTGGCCAGCGCGGCGGGGCGAAGGCGCCCGAGTGCGGTATCGAGCACGGTGGACTCTCCGTAGGCGAGGGTGCGGTGAGGAGAACTGAAGGAGACCGGTACCGCCGCACCGTGGAACGGCGCGGCGATACCGGACGGACCGGGTAGCGGGGGAAGTGAACCCGGTCCGCGTTTTTGGGGAAACAGGTGCGACGCTCGGCGTACGGTCAGGCCTGACAGGAGGCCTCGGGTACGGGCTCGACGGCGGCGTCGGCCGCACGGGCCGCGTCTGTCTGCACCTTGGAGAACACGGATGACTCCTGCGTGGAGCGGGAAGTGGAGGACGAGCGAACCGCTCGTCCGCTCCTGCTATTTGACCGGAACGTGTGCGTAGTGTCCAACGAAGATTTTTTCGAGCACACATAGAAGTCATTTATGCTTCACGTATGTTGGATATTCACCAACTGAAGGTCCTGGAAGTCGCGCGTACCGGCTCGTACACGGCGGCGGCTGCCTCCCTCGGCTTCACCCAGCCCGCGGTCAGCTACCAGATGCGACAACTTCAGCAGGCGGTGGGCGTGCCGCTCGTCGTGAAGGCCGGGAGGGGACTGCGTCTCACCGAGACCGGTCGGTCGCTCACCCGGCACGCCGATGTGATCTTCTCCGCCCTGCGCGCCGCGGACCAGGAGGTCTCCTCTCTGGTGGCGCGCGGCGGTGGACTGGTACGGATGGTGGCCTTCCAGAGCAGTTGCGTCACTCTCGTCCCACGGCTCATCACTCGACTGCGTGCGCATCATCCTGACGTGCGGGTGACGGTGACCCAGGCCGAGCCGGTAGCGGCACGACGCCTGGTCAGAGACGGCGAGGCCGATATCGGCCTGCTGTGCAACTGGGAGGGCGAAGACCTGCCCGAGGGCGAGGCCACCATGCGGCGCGTGGAACTGATGACGGACCGCCGGTGCGTGCTCATGCCCGAGGACGACCCGTTGGCGGGTCATGATGCCGTCGACCTCGCATCCCTGGCCACCCGGCACTGGGTGATGGAGAGTTTCCGCGATCGTTTCATGGCTGCCTGCACCAATCTCGGCTTCGAACCGCGCATCGCGGCCACCGTGGACGATGTGAGCGCCTTGCAGGCTCTCGTCACATCCCGCCTCGGTATCAGTCTGGTGAGCGAGATGGCCCTGTCCTCGTACGTGACTCCCGGTCTGGTGTACCGGCCGCTGCGACAGTGGCCCTTGCGTCACACGTATGTATTGCTGTGGCCCGACATGGCCACCGTCCCCGCGGTGGCGACGGTGTTGCAGGGGCTTCGAAGGATCGCGTCTTCGACCGCGCTGCCGGGGTAGCTGTTCCCGTGCGGCCCGCGCCGGTGGTGACCGCGAGCGGCCCGGATCCGGCCGGGCGCGCGGACTCAGTCGCCGGGCACGTTCGGGCAGATGCGCATCATGTTTCTGACAGCCTGGCCGCGCCGCCCGACGTGGACCCGGTGGTTGAGTATGTCCGCCAGCGCCTGCGCCAGGACGACCGACGCAAGCAGATCACCCTCCGCCGGAGGTTCGAGAGCCACGAAGCAGGGACCATCGGTGGTGGTGTATGTCGCACCGCGCGCGGGACGCATGCCTTCCGAGTCCAGCTCCGCGCGTATGCGATCGCCCATCACTTCGGCGAGTCCGGCGGCGGCCCGGCCGACCTGCCGCTGCCACGCCCTCGGGTCCGGACGGGCATCGCTCGACCGCAGCGTCTCGGCCAGGCGTCGCATCGCCTCGGGCACCTGGTCGTCCCAGGCGTAGTGCAGACCCCTCTCACCTGCGTGCGACAACGGCGTACCTGTCAGTCCGCGTGTCAGATCCTCCTCGTCCGCTCCGACGTGCCGCGGTACGACGGACCGAAGGCTGCCGGGGCCGGGGCCATCGGCGTCCACTGCCACGGGTGTTTCGGTCGTGCGCATGAGTACGTCGGCAGCGACCCACCGGCTGCCGCCGGGGCCATGCAGTTCTATGACGGCGACGGCGCGAATACGGTGGCCGAGCAGTCCCTCTCCGGCGGCGTTGACGAAGGGAGTTCCGAATCGCAGCAGCTCGCGACGTTGACTCGAGGTAGTGAAGTTCTGCCCGAGCATGGCGAGATCACCCGCGACCGGGACGGTCGGTCCGCCGCGGTCGGCGGGGCCGTAGCGAGAGGAGTGGCTGTAGGTCACGCTCGGTGTGACGGTTGTCTCCGCCTGTGACTGGAAGCCGTCGGCGGACAGTTCGATCCGGTCGATGGCAGTGTCCTTGCCGGCCACTTCCGACCGGGGCGCGTACAGGGAAACCTGCACAGACACCGCGGCTGTTCCAGGGCGGCCGATGAAGGGGGCGACGGCCGCGGGGTCCAGGCGGGTCGGCTCTGCGTACTGGATCAAAGTCGTCAGTCGGATGAACACGCTCTCGGCCGACACGGTGGTCCGGGGCGTGACGGTCCGCTCGGAGGAGCCGCTGACGGCCCGGAGCGCCACACCCAGCTCCCGGACACCAGCGAAGTGATAGATCTCGAAAGGCCGTACCGGCACCCAGCGGGCTCCGGACAGCAGAACACGCAGACTCTGCGGTATCTCCATCTCCACGGCCGTGCCGGCCGAGGGGGGCGCCGGCTGCGGCAGAGTCGGATCCTGTGTGAGAACGATCGGATCGACAGACTCGGCGCGCCGCTCACCCTCGTCCGGCGTCTCGGAAGCGTTGAACCGGAGCAGGACGGTGGCCGGTTGTACTTCCTGACGCCCGGTACTTGCCGCGGGCAGGGAAGCGGCTTGTCCGCCGGTCATGGCGAAGACAGTCCGTATCATGTGCCAGCCGGTGCCGATCATTTCGGTCAAACGTCCGAACAGGGACTCGGTCAGAGCGCGCGAGGAGACCCGTACTTCATACCCGTAAGGCACCGAGAACTCCGCCGTTCCACCGAACGTGCGCTGCCAGGAGCGCAGTTCGCGAATGGAGTTCTGGGCATGGACCCTGCTGCTCTGCCGCGCCAGACCCACCGTGGGCCTGGCCCGTTCACCGGCGCGCTCGCCCAGGGGGGAGAAGTCGGCCCGCCCGCTGCGGGTCCTGGTGGTGTAAGTCCTTGTGATGCCGGGGGCGCCGAAGGCCGTACCGTCGCCGTGGGAGTGCCCGAAGACGTTGTCCAGGCCGGATGTGGTGGACACCCGTCTGCCGCGCAGGGAGGAGAGATCGAGGCCCGGTACCGGCCGCGCGACAAGTGCTACCTCGACCAGTCGCGGTCCGAGCCAGGACCGGTGCACGAAGTGGAAGGCGGTGTGGCCCGCGGGGCCGGCGTTGACCAGCGTGCGCAAGCCATGGCTGCCGGCGTGCTCGCTGATTCGTGTCAGTACCCCCGGTACATAGGCGGCATGTCCGGGCGTGGTCACCCCGGGAGCCTCCTGCTGGACGAGCCGATGGACGCGCCGCTGGAAGGAGCCGCGGCCACCGTCCGAACGCACCTCGGTGACGGCGCCGGCACCGAGGATGCCCCCGCTGTCGACGTACCACCTGGGCGGACGCCGGTCCGAAGCGGAGACCGATGGAGGGCTCTGGCCGGACGCGGCCACCAGCACCGCCAGGTCCGGGTGACGGTGCAGGTCGTTGTCGACCAGCAGAAACTCCACACCCTCGGGTATCTCGACCACCCGGGAGCGGCTCAGGCCCGGCCCCGGCGCGACGGTACCGCTCACCGCGTTGCGCGCACCGCGTCGGACGGTCACCACATAGTGGGCTGTGGCCGTGAAGCGGTGGACGGGAGTTGTGTCCTCGGTGGTGACCCGGAAGACACCCGTGTTGTCGTCGACGACGGTCGCGACCGTCGAAGTGTCCCGTACCGCGAAACCCCCCTGGGGAGCGAAGCCCGCGTCCGCGTCGCCGTACCGGCCTGTCAGTGACAGACCCCCCTGCCGGCCCGACTGCCTGCTGAGCGTGGCGGCCGACGCGACGGTGGACTGCAGCCAGCGTTCGGCGTCCAGTCTGGGCGGCCGGGGCAGAACCTGTACGTCGGTGAGGTAGCCGGTGACGTCGACGGTGAAGTCCGTCCCGGCCAGTACGCCGGGAGTGCCGGCGTTTTCGACGACGTAGGAGTCACGGAAGACGCGCAGTGCGTGAGCAGTCAGGTGGTGAGGGGAGAGCGCGGCATCGAGGACCTCGTTCGCCAGTGACTCGGGAGCGGTGGCGGGCTCGCCCAGCGCGGTCTGCCACACCCACCGTCCCGCCCCGGTCAACCGGTTCGCGGCCCAGCCCGCACCGGCGGAGACGACGTCACTCAAGGGCGACGGCAATGAGGGCAGCCACGTACGGGCGGCTGCCGTCGCATCGGAGGAGGCTGAGGCGCGTGCCGCCGGCGCGTCCCCGGGTCTCCCGGAATCGACCTCCGGGCTCTGCGCGGCCCCTTCGCTCCATCCGCCCGGGGTGGGCGGCATCACGTACCGCTCGGCTTCCTCCGCGGCCTCGCGGGCGAGGCCCTCAGCCATCCACCGGACCTCGCGGCGCAATGCGGCGCTGCCGGCGACCCGGTCGAGCAGTGCTGTCTCCGGCAGGAGCAGGACTCCTTCGTCGACGGTACGTCCCGGACGGGGCAGGGCCAGCGCGCTGTCGTCCTGGTGCCGACGGTCCCGAGTCCGGGCCGGTCCCGGTCGGGGAGCGGCGGAGGGTGTGTCCAGTGTGCGGAAGGTGGGAACAGCCAGGCGCACACTGCCGTCCTGGTGGGTCGGCGCGAGGGCGGGGCCGTGGCTGTCGGAGATGTACATGCGGTAAGTGACGGGTACGGAGAACGTCTGTATGCCGGTCTCGGTGGGGCTGAGCAGGTAGTGTTCCTGACCGGTGCCCACTCCGGATCCGGTGGTCGTGGTGGTCTGCGAGGAGTAGGACCAGTCCGCGCGGATCTGCTGGAGAGGCTGGTCGCCACGACTGGCGGACAAGCCGGTGACCGAGCCGTCGACGCCGGCGTCCCAGGCGAACGCAGTGCTGTGGAACCGCTCCTCGCCGGGTGTGGTGGATCCGGTGTAGTTCAGGGTCTGAACGCCGGGCAGGGTGCGCTGGTGCTCGATGCCCGCATTGGCGTGCGCGTCGGGGTAGCGGCGTTCGGCCACCATACGGAGGGAGACGCGCCGGGTCCCGAGGGCCCCCGGCACCTCGAACCATACGGTGGTGCCGCCTTCGATCATCTCGTCGAGGGCGGAACGCAGGCCCAGCCGGGACCGCATCTGCTCCAGTTTGCGCAGATTGTTCAGCCGCTGGACGTGTGTGGCCTGGTCGGTCGTTCCGTGCCACGATCGCGGTCCGGTCCGGGGCTGGTCGGCGGGGAGAAAGCCGTTGTCGCGCAGCCACTGTTCAGCTCGGTGGAAGAGCGGTTCCGTGCCGGAGACCTGGAGGGGGGTGCTGGACACCCCGAGATGTTGCAGGTGCAGCAGTTCGGGCGGCAGATAGCGGGTGACCGACGGAGGATGGCCGAGGGCATCGACAGACGGCACCAGCATGTCGATGGAGTACCCCGCGCCTCGGGCCAGACGCGAGCCCGCGGCCGGCGGGAGCGGCGCGTCGTCGGGACGGACGAGGGTGACGTGCAGCCGCATGCGGGGCGTGACGTGAAACAGGGGAAGCGCGGTCCGCAACGAGTGCGCGGTACGGGCACTTCCGCCGCTGTTGAGCTGGTGTGCGAAGTGGTGCTGAGCGCCGAACTGGACGCCGAGCTGCCCACCGAGTGGTGTCGCACCGGAGTCGGTGAGGCGGGGCCCGAGGCCGAAGGACACCGACAGACGGAGACCGGCTCCGTTGCTGATCTGCGCGCTGCCCTGCATACGCAGTGACCGAAGCACATAGGTTTCCAGCACCGAACTCGCTGTGGTGGGCCCTGTGGGGGTGCCGCCCCCGACGAGCTTCGCGCTGATCCGGAGATGGCCGAGGATCTCGTCCGCGTCGGTCGTGAGTGTGGGGGAGGCGACCGTACCCTCCCAAGCCTGCGGAAGGTTGCTCCGGAGGTTGCCTTCGCTCAAGAACTCCGACAGTGCCTTCCGGGAGGCGTCGGACAGGGAGGCGAACGGAGCGGCGAAGGCGTTCATGACGTCCTCGAAGAGGATGTCGTGGTCCGCCAGTGCCTTGGGGCCGAACAGCGGCACCTCGTCCAGCAGCCGGTCGAGAGGTGCCGGCACGGTCTCCGGTCGAGCCGTGTCCGCGAGCGGCAGTTCCTCCGCCGCGTCGGCCAGGTAGGCCGGGAACCAAACCCGCAGTGGTTCCGGCGGGGAGCCGGAAAGGGGGCGCCACTCACCATCGGGCGGCATTCCGGCCGGCGTACCGAGGGGTCCCGGTCCTCGGCGCAGTTCCCAGGCCATCGCGTAGTCGAACGGCCAGTGCCTGCCCTTGCTGCGGATCAGCACCATGGGCTGAACGGTTGTCCCGATCGCCACCGCGGTCGTGAGCTGGTTGTACGTGAGGTTGGGCTGCGACGTGAGAGTGACACTGCGCAGCGGGCCCTTGTTCGCGGCCCAGGTGTGCGAGAAGGGGTGCGCGATGCCGCGCACATCACCGCTGCCTCCGGTGTCGCCGGCCTCGTCGGTCCCGAAGGCCCAGCGCTGGACACTCACCGGTGGTCCGTCGGGCAGCGGATCGAGCTGCTGGACAGAGGGGCCAAGGGCCGTGAGCCCGACCCGGAGCCGGACCGGGTGCCGTTGCCGACGGCAGGCGAGGCTGAGCGGCAGACCGGTGCCACTTAGCAGCCGAGCCCATTCCGCGGACAGCAGTCGGGCAGTCAGGGACCGGCGGACCGCGTCACGCAGCTCGGCATCGGGGCCCTGGCCGTCCTCCAGAGCCGCGATCACCTGGGCGCGCAGCCATGAAAGAGTCGCTTGCGGTACGGGCGTGATGTGCGCCAGTTCCTGTGCACCGTCGCGGCGTGTGCCGAAGCGGGCCACGGGGACGCTGAGGGTACCGGTCACAGCCCTCGCGGTCGCCGGAGGCGTCGGCTGTGACTGCTGCCTGTCGGCGAGTGAAGGCGCTACCGCGTCCATGCCCGGATCGTGCGACTGGGCCGAGGTCATGACGGGTGGCCGGTGCAGGCGGCAGTCAGGCTCCCGGCGGGCATGGCCGCACCTGCGCTCCCTGGGCGGTCCTTCGCTGTACCGTCCGTCCGGCACCGCGCTCAAGCGGCTCACGCACGCACGCGGCTGCCTCACAGCGCTCAGCCATGCTCTCTCCCCACACCTTGCCGCCGCTGCTTCGGGTAGTCGCGCTGCTCCATATTGGCACCGAACATCGGCATGCGGGGCGCGGCCCGGTGCTGTTCACGAGCATGTAAAACGCGGCAATGGACTGCGGAGACACGCGTTGAAACATCAAGGACATATGTGCGGTTCGACCGGGGGCGGTCTCGCTGACGGTGCGGAGCGTCCCGTAATCGAGGCGCGGTGGGCGCAAGAGGCGTGTGCATGTGTCGCGGCGCAGCCGTTGATCGATCGGCTGGGGGACAGTCGCGGTCTCCAGCCGATCTTTGATCACCCGACGCGAGGCCTCACCCGTCGGCGCGGCCTCCGCTAAGCTTCCCGCGGCTCAGATCCGCCACTGCGGCGGCCGGAGTCGGCTCCACGCCGGCGGGTCCGGCCACTGTTTCAGGGGGTGGGGCGGGCGCCGCCGGCGGGGCCGGCAGTGCCGCCGTCGGCCGGGGCGGCACCACCCGTGGTGGGCCTGCGGGCGCCGCGGGAGGCCGAACTCGCGCGTTCCCGGTGATCGCCCGACGGAGGTGAGGTCGATCCGGACGCCGGTGAGAAGTGTTGCCGCGACCGCAGGGTCCGGCATGGTCGGATCGTCGACACCAGCCAGGCGGGCTGCCTCTGCCAGGAGGTCGGTGCTCTCGGGCACGCGGTGAGCACCTTGCATCAGAGCATGGCACGCGGTGTGTGCGGCGTTTCGAGATACATGTGTGGCTGGAGCGGCGGGGACAACACCGCGGACTTCACAGGGAGCTGAGACACGAGTCTCGTCGGACTGCGCGTAAGATGTCAATGGGGTTCGCAATACCTCAACAAGACCGCGGTGAATGGCGGGCCCTGGACGACCAGGGCCCGCCCGTGCCGTCTTCGGACGATGGGCGAATCACCGGTGCCGGTACTCATGCCCTGCACGTTGATCGTCGAGTTCGCATCACATGTGCGCAATTGCTTCTGATACGTATCGTCTGGTCACATGTATACCGTAGTGCCTTGTCGGGCATATTGACGGGAGGAAAAAGTGACTGCACCGGGCGGCGGACCGACTGGCCAGGAGTGCTTTCCGATCGAGGCGGACGTGCACGGCATGCGCCTCGCGGAAGTAGCCGAGCAACAAGCCCTGTCTCTGGTACGCACGTTGCTCAACGAAGCGTATGCGGACGTCCTGGCCACCACGGAACAGCGCTTCGCACAGGGCGAGACCGACAGGGCGTCGACGCGCGGGTCCGCCTCCCTGCCCTCTGTCGACGCGGAGGTGCTCCGGCACTGGGCCCCCCTCATGGCACAGGCCCACGAGAACCTGGCGCAGCTGGGTGAGGAGGACAGAAACGCATTTCTGGCGATCGCCGGGCAGCTCATGGCGGGCCGCCACCAGGCTCCCCCGATTTTCCGCGCGGATGTCGTACTCGACTCCCCCGAGGAGGCCTACCTCTCCCTGCACGAAAACATCGCGGTGCTCGTCGCCGACCAGGCGCGTCGTACGCCACGCCCCCTTCTTCCACCGGCCCGACAGCCGGCCTGGCTGTTGTCGGAACTGCTGCGCGAGGAGTTCGGAACCCAGGCCACCGTGGGAGGTGTGGGCGGCGGGCCCGGTGAGTGGGTACGCAAGCGCTTGGGCACTGGACGGCGCTCCCAGTCACGGCCCTCGGATTCGGACTCGGACGGCACCGCCCCAGCCGGGGCAGCGGCCCACGACATCGGGCAGTACCGCGCACTCAGCCAGTGGCAGCAAGCACAGTACGGAGGGCCGGCCCAGCACCGGTATGCGCCCGGTCCGTCGTACATCGCTGCGCAACTGGCCTCTGGGGCGCATGCCCCAGCTGCGGCCGCGCCACAGGGAGGCCGAGGTCCGGGACTGACGGTCATGTCCGTCGACCGTTGGCCACAAGACCTGGGCATGCGATGGCTGGCGGGCCACAACGGCGGTGTACACGTCGTGGAGTCCCCGTCCCGCGGGCGGGCGATCGTGAAGTTCCACGCCGACGTGGCCCCGACTGTCTACGCGGACGCCTTCATCAGTGCCGTCTCCGGCGTGTACATCCCTGTCACGCGAGTTCTGAAGAGAGGAACCACCGAGGCAAACCTACTGCACCGGATGATCGCGACGGGTGATACCGACTGGGCGAACGACCACGACGAGCTGCTGACCGGCTACCGCCACGTCACGGTCACCGAGTTCGCCGAGGGGACTCCGATCGACGCCCTGAGCCGGTCCGAGCTGCGGACGCTGCTCGAGGACAGTGAGTCACTGCGTCTTATCGGCGCACTGATGCTGGTGATCGACCCTTTCCTCGGCCCGCCCGACCGCTTCCGAGCCAGATCCTCCACCTCCCTCGTGAACTGGGGCAACGTCCTCTACAGTGCTCAGCTGCGGCGTGTCACTGCCATCGACAACGAGACCACGTACCTGAACCCCGGCTTCAACGTGGCGGCTCACGCGGCCGAGTTGGAGGCGCAGTGGTCGGACACGCGTTTGGAAGAGCTGGTGAATCTGCTCTCGCAGCATCGGCCGGGGCTTGCCCTCAGTGGGTGGGACGACGCGTCCGACACCGTACAGCTCGACTTGGAGGAGGGTGCGCGGCAGCTCCGTGAACAGATCGGGTCACTGGCCCGGACCTACGAAAACGCGGTCCGACGGGACTTCGCCCGCCAGTTGCCGGGTGCTCAGCAGCCGCACACGGAGCTGACAGCGGCGCTGGCCCAGTACGCGGATCTCCGCTGGGGTCCGCAACGAGGTGCCAGGCGGAGCGCGGAGAGCTTGCTGGCGCAACTGGCACGAACCGGCGCCTCGGTCAACGCGTATCCGCCGGTCGACCCCGATGTCCGCATGCGCTGGTCCGTAGAGTTCACGCGGGCGTGGCAGACCCTCGGCCGCTACGACCAGGCCGCACAGGGCCGGGCTCTGGCAGCGGCCGGCCAGATCATGGCAGGACGCCACCAGGCGCCGCCCCTCGACCGCCCTGGCCCTGTGAACACACCGCAGCACCCGTACACCGTGCTGCACCATGACATGACCGTTTTGATCGCCGAGTCGCTGCTCGCCCATCCGGGCCCGACGGGGCCGGATCACCCGGCTCGGCTCCTCTCCGAGCGATTGCGCCGGGAGTTCGGTACCCAGGCCACCCGTGGCGGCCCGGCCGGCGCGCGCACCCCCGCGCTGCCGGAGCCTTCGGGGGAGCGGGAGGTGAGTTCTCCGCACACCTCCGGCACTTCCGGCACCCGGTCCGAGGAGATGGCCGCGTCCGCAGCCGAAGTACCGGTCGGCGACGCCACCGTACGGACGGCTGGGCAAAGGGACCTACAGGTATTCTTGGACGCTCCTCGTGTCACGACGTCAACAGCGGTGACATCGACGGGAGCCGTTGGCGAAGCCGCCGAAGTGGCACCTGAACAGAGCGCAACGGTCACTGACGACGAGCTGGGCGATCTGCCCGCTCCCCTCGTGGAGTACGCCTATCGCGTCTACAGCGCCAGGCGGCGCCTGCCCATGGTCATCGGCCGCGAGCATCTCGATGCCTTCCACCGTCAGCGTGCCGACCACCTGCGCACCGTCATCGAGAACACCATTGACGCCACCTCCAGAGGCAAGCGCGTTCCCACAGCCCCCGCTACCACCGTGGAGATGCGTTACATCGAAACCGAAACCCAACGCATCCTTGACGCTCACGCGAAAGACTCGCCGACTCCCACCCTCACCACTCCGCCACCCACCCTCGGTGCCGAGGACCTGGAAGAGCTCCGTAACCACATCCATCGTCACATCCACCAACTCACCCAACCGCCCCGTACGCTCTACACTCAGCCCCGCCCTCACCAACTTCCCGACCCTGCCCTCGTCATTCGCCACTGGAGTGCTCTCACCGCACAGCAACACAAACTTCCCCTTATTCAACAGGGGTTGCTTCTCGTACCGCACTTTCTCAACTCTGCCAACCCTCCCGTCATTCGAACTCTTGGCGGTGCGCCCGAAAAGCCCGAGTATATTTATGAAGGGTTTCGTGCCTGGTTCGCCGAGCCCGGTAACGAAAACAGTTATCCGATGCGGGGTGCTACTCAAGATATTGTGACGAGCGAGGGGCGTAGTCATAGCGTTCCTATCGGTGCAATCACCTATAAACTGCGTGACTCAAGAGGCCGTTCGCTGACTCCTGAAGTGCTCGAATTGCTGCGAGCGAATAATTGGCGCCTCACTTCGGGGAAGGGGAAAGCATGGCATCTTGAAACGGCTTACGATCTAGAAACGCGTATGACGATAGCAGCATTTCAGGCATTTTTTCGGGCGAACCCAGGCAAGCGTCCTTATCATTCGGCTAGGAACCCAGAAGACCAAATCATGGTCTGGGGTGAAAATCTGAGCAGGAGGGTGTCGAACTATACCTTTCGCGCTGACCCTCGGCCAGAGGTCAGGGAAATGTTTGAAAGTGAAGGATTTCCTATACTGGACACTGGTGAAGGGTGGAAACTCGCTGGGGGGTACGGCGGCAAAAAGACCAGTGCCAATCCAGTGTCCGAGCTTCCGCCGGAGTGGTGGCCGGGGCGTGGCCGCTTCATATCGGAAGCAGATTCGCCTGCGGCGGTGGACCATGCACCCGCTGCGGGGGAGGGCGCTACGTTCACGTCCGGTACAGGAATCTTGCCGGGATTCGGCCAAGCTGGTCCGTCGCAGACCGGGAGCCCGGCGAGAGCGTTGTCGCCCAGTACGGGGACTCCTGTTTCCGAAATGGAAGTCGACGATGTCCTTGAGGCACCCGCCGAGGAGGTTGGAAATCAGTGGCCCGGTGCAGTCGACGCTGCCTTCGTCGCTTCGCATACCCAATTGCGCAGCCGGGATGCGGAATCGTGGGTCGCGTTGTGGACGGATCAGGTGCGTGCCTCGGTGAACAGCGCACTGCGGGAGCGGCGTGATGAAGCCTCTCGATCCGGTGATCCGGCAGTCGGTGACCAGTATGTGGAGCCGCTCACCCAACACGACATGGCTCAGCTTGACCAGTGGCTGCCGGCGGAAGGAAGAGCGGAGGAGCCAGGGGACCCGCAGTGGGCACGCGATGCGGCCACAGCGTTGGTCGCATGGCGACGGGCAAGTAATCCGGCCGGGGCCGAGGAGGTCCAGGCTGCCGGTGCCGGTGCCGGTGCCGGTGCCGGTGAGGCGTTCATGGGCGACGAGAACGGGCTCTCCGCTTGGCTGGGCAGTGTGACGTCCTCTCTCGACGTGGCCTTGCAGCGCTGGCGTGACCATGCCGTTTCTGTCGGCGGGCCGCAGGCCATTCCCTGGTACATGGGTCCTCTCACGCACGACGACATGGCGCAACTGGACCAATGGCTGCCCATGCCGGAGGAAGGGCGGGGGCCGGGGGACGAGGACTGGGCACGCAACGCCTTGGCGGCACTGAGCGGGTGGCGCTTGGCGAACCGCACCGTGGAACCGACGCCTGAGGCACCGCAGGCGCATTCCAGTGCCACGGACCGGCAGTCCGCACGCCCCGCGACAGTCCGCACCGCTGGTCCGCCACCGGTCGGATCTGTGGACGCGCAGGCACGGGACTATGCCCTGCAGGACCACACCTCCCTTGACTACGGTCTGCAGGTACAGCAATGGGCCGCGTCCTTCCAACTGGCCGGGCCTGGAACCGCCGGCCAGTTCCTGTCCGTGGCCGCGCTTGAACAACAGCTTCGAGACGTGAACTGGGAACTTCGGGCCGAGCTGGACAGGCTCACCGCGGTCACCGGAGCATCAGCCCGGGATGCTGACCTCACCCGTCGCCTCAGCGCGGGCACGCTTGAGGACATGCGTTCCACCTTGGCGCGCGCACGAGGTCTGTGGCCCGTGCGTGACCAGACGGAAGCTCACGACATCTGGAAGCAGGCCGCCGGCGGCCCCCTTGACGCGGCGCGGACTGCCCGGAGCCTGGCCGCGGCGCGGCGCAACGGCACACCGGTCCGCCGGCCCCACGTCCCCGTCTACAGCGCTCGTACGGCACACGCCCTCACCGACGGCGTCAATCGTCTGCTCGACAACTCCGAGCTCCGCGACCGTCTGACCCCCTTCGAACAGGCTCGCCTGCACGCAGCGGCCCACCCTCAGCACCCCACCACCTCCAGCGGCTCAACCGCAGTGCAAGCCACGACCACGACGGGGACCGTGACCGCGGCAGCATCGGGCGCGGCGAGCACGGATACCGCTCCGGCGCCGGCGGACGCGTCAATACGCCAGGAGCCTTGGCGGGCGCGCGCACACACCAGCACACATGTCGAGGGACCTCGCCCCGTACTCACCATCGACGTTCAGGACGCCATCGGCATCAGCAGTCAGGAGGCCGTGTCCCTCGCTGACCCGAAGGTGCTGGAAGCAGTCGTCAACCGAATCACCGACCACATTCACAGCGAAGTCAGTGCGCTCCACGGAGCCAGGCTCTCCATGGTGGATATCCAGATCCGCTTTGACGCATACACGGACATCGCCAACTGGCTGCCGATACTGCAGAAGGCGGCCGCTGCCCTGCGTAAAACCCTGCCGGTACACCTCGCAGGAACGGATATGCCTCTCATCAACCTTTGCCCACCGGAATAGAGCGACACCAGTAGTGATAGACCGTCTGCCACGGCGGCGCGTCATGCGGCAGGGCTCTGCGCACACGGCCGGCCCGCAGCCAGTACGCCAACGCGTTGAAGATCTACCGCCGTGCTGGCGTCGCCGGTCGTCCATCGGACTCGACCGCCGGAACCACGTGGGAAGACATCGGCAGCCTGGCCGAACAGCATCACGGCGCTATCGCGATCACCCACACTGGCCGGGCGGCTCTCAGTCCGTCGGCAGGTGGCGTTGGAGCCAGACGAGGACGCGGCTGAGGTGGTCGGCGGTCTCCGGGAATCCGCGTACGCCGTGCCCCTGGGCGGGGTACAGGACCAGTTCGGTGTCGACATCGTTCCGCAGCAGGGCCTGGTGGGCTTCGACGGCCTGCTGCGCGGGGGTGCTCCTGTCCCGCAGGCCCGCGGTCAGCAGGGTCGGGGTGGAGGATCGCGCCATGGCGATCAGTGGGCTCTGGTTGAGGTATGCGCTGCGCGGGCCGTGCGGGATGTCCCGCAGGAACAGCTTAAGGTCCCACCTGTCCGCGGCCGGGTCGGTCATCCCCGGCGCAAGCCCGACTCGCTCTTCGCGGACCGCGGCTACGACCATGACATCTACCGTGACCAGGTCCGAGCCCGCGGCATCGTACCCGCCATCGCTGACTGCATGGCTTTCGCCGAGTCCGCGTCCGCTGGGAACGCCGAGTCGACATTCACGAAGCCTTCCTCAAACTGGGTGACCTGGCCGGAACGGACGCCGACCTGGTCGGCGAAGAGGATCTCCCCGCCGTCCTTCCTCGCCTTCGCGCGGATCTTCGGCCACGTCTCCTGCCGCCGGCGCGCCACGGCCTCGGCGTCCTGTTCGACGGCCCGCTTGTCCGGGCGCTGGAAGGACAGTCCCCACCGTTTAAGATACTTGCCCACCCCGGGCTCGGTCAGCCGCACCCGGTACAGCTTCGCGATCAGCTCGCCGATCAGCCGCCGCGTCCACAGATGCCCGCTCAGACCCACGTCACGGGGCCCGGTGATCGAGGACCGTCTGACGCACGGCGGCCTGCTCGGCCTCCCCGAGCACCTGATGCACCCCGACCGGTTTGCCCCTCGGCCGCATGACCAGCGCCTCCCGGCCGCCGACCTGTCACTTCGCCCACCACCCGTCGACCGCCTTCAGCGACACCCCGAAGAACGCCGCCACGTCCTCACGGTCCCGCCCGCCGCCAACGCGGCCACCGCCCGCAGCCGCAGGTCCTCCTGCGCCGACGGCGACAGATGCCGCGCGTCCCCCACCGGATCGCTCACATCAACCCAACGACCCAGAAACCAAGCCGTTTCGGATCAATAGCTGCTCTTATTTGAATAGTTACTGAGGTTGAACTGGTGATGTCGCTGGATTGCTCAGGCGGGTCGGATGGCCAGGCCGGTCTCGGCGAGGCAGTCGTCTATGAGGTCGCTGCGGTACTGGATGTGCCGTAGGCCGCGTCGGATGCGCTGGACGAGGTGTTCGGGAGTGCTGAACGCGACGTTGGAGAGCCAGCCGCGCCGCAGCAGTGACCAGATCCCTTCGACGGGGTTGAGGTCGGGTGCGTAGGGCGGTAGGTAGTAAATGGTCAGCCAGTCCCGGGCTGCCGCCCATTCCCGCAGGTCGGCGGCTTTGTGGACGTTCAGGATGCCCCTATGTTGCGTCAAGGAGCAGAAGGCGACACAGCGAGGGGTGTCGGCGGCTGGAGTTGACCGTATATCTCACGGGCGACGTAGCGTTTGAGACAACGGATGATCTCGCGTTTCGACATGCCCTGTTTCGTGCGGCGTTCGAGGTAGAGACGTGTCCGGGCATCACGGCGCAGGCGCGTTATGACGATGCGGTAGAGGGCGGCATTGGCCTGCCGGTTTCCTCCGCGGTTCAGCCTGCGACGCTGGGTCTTTCCGGAGGACTGCTCGACGGGGCTGACGCCGCACAGAGCGGCGAACGACGCCTCGCTGGCCAGCCGTTCCGGGTTGTCGCCGGCGGCGATCAGCAGGGCAGCGGCACTGTCGGGCCCCACGCCGATGACGTCCAGGAGCTGAGGATGCCAGCAACGGAGGGCCTTGGTGGTCCGGCGGGCGAGCTCCTTGACCTCGGTGGTCAGTTGCTGGATGCGCCGGGCCAGCAGCCGGATCGTGAACACGGCTGCATCGTCGCCGTCGGGAAGGTCGGCGCATGTGGCGATCAGGGCTGTGTTGCTGAGGCTGGACAGGGCCTCGCGCAGCTCGGGATCGACGCCGAGGAGTACGGCTTTGAGCTGGTTCTTCGCCTGCGTGCGGGCCTTGACGGCCGACTCCTTCGCCAGCCGGAGCACACGCATGTCGGCCGCTGGGCCCTCGCCGGATTTGGGTATGACGTCAGCACGCCCAGACAGCACCGCACGGGCGGCGGCCTCCGCGTCGACGGCGTCGGTCTTGCCGCGCTTGCGGCGGGTGGCGCGGTCTGGCTGATTGACCTCGACGACCTGGACGGCGTCGGGTGTTGTAGGGGTTGAGCCAGCAGAACACATCAAGGATCAAGGCGGACCTCGAAATAGCTGTGCAGTGTCCCGGGATGGATGCCCAGATCCTCGGCCGCCCCCGGATTCGGCTTCCCGGTCTCCGTCAGGATCCGCACCGCAACGCCACTGCTGCCGGTCGTCACCTCGCTGGCCGTCTTCCGCTGCCTCCGGGTGGGGAATGGCGTGCCGGTAGCGCTGCCCCTCGCGGGCAGTTTCCCTCAACCACTGAACGCCAAACCCCAGCCTCGGACAGGGCAGTTCGGATGCAATATCCGCGGCACGGCGCCAGTGGCGCGTTCCTCTTCCAGATCGTGCCGCTGGTCGTCTTCTCCGCGTTTCGTCCGGACGCGAGCCGCGCGGGGGGAGTTGGGCAGCTCGGTCAAGTGGCCGCGCCCTCGCGCACCTCCGGCGGGGGCGGCCGAAAGTGGGTGCGGCACCCGTACGTGTGTGCCGGGCCCACTTTCATCGTTTTGGGCGCGTTACGAGCATCTGAATTCCAGTCTCCGGGAATTCCGCTCACGTACATGTTTACGTAATGTGTGGGGCGGCGAGTCAAACGGCACGGTGCCACACCGTGCCCGAGTGAACGGGGGGCCGGTTTGCCGACGAAGCACACGGACGAGGCCGGCATCTGGAACCCGTGTCTCGACCGTGCGCTTTTCGATCCCGCCCAGTCGTCCGTACTGACCGGGCTGTCCACCGCCGAACGCCTCGACCTGCTCATCTCTCTCCAGCGGCACGCCGAGAGCTGGCTCGCCGCGCACACATCGTCGAGGACGGCGACGACGGCCGGGGCGATCCACCGGGAGCCGGCGCCGAAGGCGGCACTCGGCGTCCGGCCGGCCTCCGCGCAGTCCACGCGGACGGTCGGTGCCGCCCCCGCCGCGTCCCCCGCCCGCCCCGGCCCCGCGCTTCTCGGCGGCGCCCGCCCGTCCGGAACTGCGCTGTCGCACGCCGATGCCGATGCCGTCGCCGCGCCGCATCCGTATGACCCGCCTGTTCCCGGTCCGTCCACCAGCCGTCTCCCGGCGGGTCCGCCGCCCCTGAGCGCCGCGGTGACCTCCTTCGGTACCCGGGACGATCCCCACGGCACCCTCGCCCACGTCACCCCGGTTCCGCAGGCCACCGTCGACTGGCTGCGGCAGCAGGCGCTGCGGGCCGCTCCCGGCCTGCCGGACGGGGCGCTCGACGACAGACTGCGCGCCGCCCTGACCCCGGCCCGCCTCAGCGCCGACTGGGGCCGACTGTTCAGCGCCGGCGGCCTGACCTTGCACCCCGGCGAGCCGGACGGCCCGTACGGTGTGCTGCGCCTGCGTCTGGCACTGCGGGCCGTCGGGCCGGCGCGGCAGCAGATCGACGCACTGCCCGACGGGCCCCCGGTGAACTCGCAGCGCTGGACGGTCGCCATGGCCGACTCCGGCGACACCGCGAGCGACAGCGACGTGCGCACGGGCAGCCTCGCCCTCACCCACAGCTGGTCTCCGCCCGGCCCCGGAGTCTTCGCCGGCCTCTCCTTCGCACCCCAGCTCTCCCTCACCCACAACCAGTTGGCCACCTCCGTCGCCGTCGGCGCGGTCACGCAACCGATGACCATCATGCGCAGCCGGGGTCCCTCCTGGCCGTTCGACTACGAGATGGACTGGGAACTGGCCTGGGGCGCCGCGCCGGCACTGGCACCGGACACAGACAGGGCCACCGACACGGGATGGCGGCCGGCCGGCCCCGCCCCCGACCGGCTGCTCGTCTGGGTCCCCGGTTACCTGGCCCAGGCCGGCGAGCCACCCGTCCCGGACCCCGCCGACCCGGCCACCGTCCCGGCCGGCCTCGCGGCCCTGTCCGCCTCCCTGCCGCTGTACGGCGCGGTGTCCTTCCCCGCCGCCGACCGCCTCACCGACGACGTCCTCACCTCCTTCCGCCACGCCTTCGGGCGACGTGGCCTGGCCGAGGAATCGGCACGCGAGCTGCGGGAGTTCCTCGCCGAGGGCAACATCCGCAGCATGCTGCCCCTGATGTGGGACGGCCACGTCACCTCGCCCACGCTGTACGACGCCGGCGGCAGCGTGCTGGGCGCGCTGCGCATGACCGCCCGGTTGACCGGGGGAGAACGGCCCACCGGCCCCCGCACCGAGAACACGGTGCTGGAGACGTACATCGCGCGCTCGCTGCGCATGCAGCACGCCACCACCCTCACCAATGGCGCCGCGCTCACCCTCCCGCTCAGCGTCGCCCTGACCGGCGGCGACCCCACCGCCCCCACCGGCGTCCAGCTCACCGTGCAGGCCGGCGTGGAACACCAGGTCAGCCACACCCTGCAGGCCGCCGGCAGCGCCCGCGTCGTCCACTCGCTGCGTACCACCGACGACATGTTCCACGTCACCGCCGACCTGCACATACACGTCCAGTTCGTCCCAGCGTACGGCGAGAGCCGTCCCGCGGCCCCCGCCACCCCGCTCGCGGACGGCGCCGTCTACCCGCTGCCGATGCTCGTCCCGTCCGTCGCGACCCTTGGCACCGCACCCGCCGAGCCGCGACATCTGCCGTACAGGTTACGGGAGTTGAGACTGTTGGGCATGTCGACCACCCCTCTCCTGGTGGCCGGTACGGAGCCGTTGTTCGACGAGGCGGAGCGGGTGCTGGCGGAGCGGGGATTCCTCCCTTCCTCCCCGTCCCCGGCGCTCGCCCTGCCCGCCGACCCGGCCCTGCTGGTGCAGCGCCTGAACAATCTGCGCAAGCTGGACCAGATGCGCGGCCGGCCGGGACTGCGCGGCGCGCTCGAAGAGATGATCCAGGGTGGTGCCGTCACCTGGTTCGAGGCGGCGGGCCGCCGGATCGCCCTCACCCTCACCACGGCCCGTCCCACGCCCGCGCAAGGCGACGGCAGGGCGGACGGCATCGTCCACGAAAGAGACGTACCGCGCGTGCACGCCCAGCCGTACGGCGGAGCCACCCTGGCCGGCGACGAGTCGTTCGGCTCCACCCCCCGCGCCTGGAGCGCCGGCGTCAGCGCCTCCCTCACCCATCCCCTGGGGCACGACCAGCTCCAGGCCGTCACCCCCGCACGCACCTACGGCCGGCGCGTCTCCACCGCCGTGTCCGTCTCCGCCGGAACGGGCAGCGAGACCTACGTTCTCACTCCCACCGAGGACGGCAGCCAGGTCTTCCGGGTCCCCACCGTGCACCGCATGACCCTCACTGAGGACGATGCCGGCGCCACGACGGCGGAACGCACCACGGAGCTGGGCACCGCCGGGGGATATGTACGCCTGGCCGTCCCGACCTACCGCACCCTGGAGGCACCCGCCGACCCGGCACCCCCGGCCGTCGCACACGTGCGCGACCCGGACGACACGGACACCTCACGCGCTCTCCTGCTGCCCCCACCCGGCGCCGCCGTGCGGCAGGGAGCGCTCCGGGTGCCCGAGACCGCCGTCTTCCAGGAGGTCGGCGGCAGCGAGCACCTGCGTGCCGTCGTCACCGCCCTGCTGGCCGCGCTGGAGGAGGAGTCCGCGGCGGCCGGGCCGCCGCCCCCCGTGCCGGGCGCCTGGCCTGCGGAGGACGCGGCCGCCTCCGCCGCTGCCTCTGCCTCCGCCGCTGCCTCCGCCTCCACCGCATCCGGCCCCCGGCCGTTCCTGCTGGCCGTCCGGCTCCCCGCTCCCCTCACCGACGCCTTCGCCCTGGCGGCCGGCGCGCTGACCGGGGCCGTCACCGGCGCGGCCCGGCAGCTGTGGCGGACCGCCTTCGGCGAGAACGCCGCCGCTGCGCACTCCACCGCCCACCAGGTGCTGCACACCGCGCTCTCGCCCGCACACCTGATCGCACACGCCGGCCGCGTCTTCCGCGACACCTATGTGGTGGAGGGTGCGAGCACCCCCGGTGCCGTGGCCGGCACCGACATCACCGTCGAGATCACCGGCTACCTCACCGACGTCCGAGTCCTGCCCCAGCCGCCGGCGATGAACGCGGAACGCTGGCTCCAGTCGACCAGCACTGCCGCGCACACCACCAGCACGACGTCCCTGCACCGCACCTCCCTCACCGCCACCGGTGCCACGGGCACCGCCGCCCGCGGTTTCTCCGCCACCGCCGGGTACGGCCTGCGCGCCGCCGACACCCGCACCACCACCGGCCAGGACAGCACCGGCGTCTTCCGTGTCACCACCGAGGACACCACTGGCGTCCACCGGTTCGTCGCGACCGCCCACTACCTCGTCACCGTCCGCACCGGCGGCCGCAACGTTGCCCTGGGCACCCTCACCAGCGCGCCCCGACTGGAGCGCACCCGCGTCCTGGATGTGCCGGACGCGGTCGAGTTCCTGCTGGTCGACAACGACCTGCACCGCTACGCCGACCTCGCCGCCCTGGTCGCCGCCACGGGCACGACCGTGTCCGCCCCGGCCCGCCCCGACCGTCTGCTCCCGTCCTGGTTCCGCGCCCGCAGGCACCTCGGCTACGGCGTGGCGACCGGTGTCGAGACCGACGGCGCACGCGGCGACCTCACCCGCACCGTACGGGAACTGGTGGAGCAGCAGGCGCCCGGCGCGACACATGTCGGCCGCTCCACATACGTACCCGGCGTGCTGACCCGGATCAGCGAACGCACCAACACCGTCGGACTGCGCGCCCTGGTCAACGCGGGCCCGCACGGGCACACCGCGTTCCACTTCGTCCACCGGTCCTGGCTGGGCCCGAGACTGGTCGAGGTGTCCTTTGCCGCCCGGCCCCGGCCCGGCACCGATCTGGACGCGCTGCGCGGCCGGGCCGTCACTGCCACCAGCGGACTGGACAGCATCCTGGGCCACAGCACCGCCGACGGCGCGGCCCTGGACCCGCCGGGAGCCACCCGAACCACCCGTACCGCCCTGCGCGGCCACGACCTGTCCCTCACCCCCGGCGCCCGGCTCACCGGACTGAACCCCCGGCTGCCGCTGACCGCCGGCCACCAGCACACGCTGACGGCAACCCGTACCTCCACCCGCGAAGTACGTGCCTGGGAGCGCAGCCTCGGCGCCACCGTCGAGTTCGACGTGCCCTACGCGTACACGGTGACGGTGGCTTCCCGGCCGCTCGACGAAGCCCTCCTGGTCCAGCTCACCCAGCGTATCGGCACCGGGCTGGCCGCCTTCGGCGCCGCCCTCCTGGCCTCCCCGGCCGACCCGCGCGACCTGTTCACCTTCCGGCACCGCGTCATCCGTACCCTGCCCGCCGTCGCCACCCTGCGCTTCAACGGCTCCGAGAGCCCGCCGGCCCGTCCCGCGCCACAGCCCGCCGGCCCGCCCGAGGTCCGCCCGGCCCTGTTCCCCGAGGACCCCACCGCCCCCGGTGTCCAACCCCCGCAGGGCAGCGTCGCCGTCGACATGCGCACCGGCCCCGACCCCCGCCCCCTCCTCTCGGGCCTGCCCTGGACACCCCGACGGCCCATCGTCGTCTACGACTTCGACGGCGCCGAACACCTGCTCCGGGCGCTGCGCGAGGTGGACGGAAGCCTGAAACTGCCCTCGCAGCCGCTGACCAGCCGTTCGGCCGAGGCGACCCTGACCCGCCTCACCAGCCTGGCCGCCACCGGCCGCCTCACCCTGGTGGGTCCGGCCGAGACCGCCGCGCTACGGGGCCGGCCGCACGGCACGGCCACCTCGATCCGCTTCACCCTGCACCGTGCCCGGATCGAGGCCACCAGCAAGGACACGGCGATCGACCGGGTC
Organism: Streptomyces sp. NPDC005483; assembly: GCF_040606035.1. NCBI lineage: Bacteria > Bacillati > Actinomycetota > Actinomycetes > Kitasatosporales > Streptomycetaceae > Streptomyces > Streptomyces sp. NPDC005483. Next base: position 4,438 of record NZ_JBEXEA010000039.1, on the reverse strand, counting down.
GAATGGGTGAGCGACGGACTCTCCTCACAGAGCGACCGGACCGCGTTCACCGAGGCGGCCCTGGCCCTCGCCGGTCCCCTCGGCGGGTCCGGGGCCACCCGGGGCACCCTGTCACTGCCCTTCGGCGGCGGACGTCCCGCACTGGGCGACACGGCCGGCCACACCAGCTACCGGCGCGAGGTACTGAGGTTCGGCACCCCCAAGGAGGACGACACCGGCGCGGGCCTGACCGGTCACCGGGTGCGCGCCATCGGCCTCCTGGAGGTCCGGGGCCCCGGGGGCACCCGCTGGGTGGTCGGCACGCTCCGGCTGCGCACCACCGAGACCCCTGTCGAGGCGGAGGAAGCGCCAGGCCCAGGGACGCAGGCCGGCCCGGCCCCCGCGCCGGGCATGAGCGACAAGGCCCGCGGCAAGCGCCCCGAAGCTCCCGTGCCAGCGCCGGAGGCCCCGGTCGTCGACGGCGAGGCGGAATCGGTGGGATCCGGGGCGTCGGGCAGAATCCCCGGACTGCCGGAGGGCTTCGCGTCGGCCGTCGCCGACGAGGAGCAACTCGCCGGCCTGGATCCCGCGCTGGTCCTGCAAGTGCTCCGCGACCAGCGCGACCGGCTGCCCGTCCTCCCCGTCGACGCGGACGCCGCCGCCCGCCACCGATTCCTGGACGGCCTCGCCCGCACCGCCCGAGCCCTCGCCGCCACTCCGCCCCCGGCCACCGCGCCGGCCCCCCACCCGGCACCGGCGTCCGTCACCCGCGCATACCTGGACGAGCCCCGGCCCCGCGCCGAGACACCTGTCCGACCGCCCGCGCAGACGTCACCGCCCGGGGAACCCACCGCCGATGACCGGCCGGCAGCGGCACCGGTCGCGTCCGCGCGTCTCGCCGAGGACGCGGCTGCCGGCGACGGGCGGGCCACCGCACCACCCGCCCCCGCCGCCACGCACGTCCAGGGGCACGGGGGCGCCCTGGCACACGAGGACGAGTACGAGTATGAGCACGAGCACCACGCGCTCATCGCACTCCTGCGCGTCTCCTGGGAGCGGGTTCGCCACATCGGCCGCCGAGCCGGTGACACCACGGCGACCGCGATGAGCGTCGCCCGCCTGCTGCGCACCCGCCTGCCCGCACCGGGCACCGGCATCCGCGTGCCCCGCGTCCGCGTCGACGTGGGCGCGCTGCCCCCCGAGGCGCTGTCCTGGATCGTCGAGGTCATGGGCCAGGTACCCCGGTTCGCGGGTCAGGATCTGCGGGTTGCACTCCCCGGTGGCCTCGGTGCCCTCAACCTGTGCCGTCCCGAATGACCCAGGCATCGGGTCCGGTACGGGGCCAGCCGTCCGCAGTGTCGATCGCGTCCTGGCTGGGCTGCTGACCTGCCCTCTCTGCCCTCTTATGCCAGACCGTCCTGCGCAGTGCCCGTTTCCACAGTTCCTGTGAGGATTTCTTCTCGAAGGTGGAGCCGCACGGATCACCAGAGGTCACGGCCGGTTGACGCCAGATGGTGAATAGCGCGGTTCTGTGCCTATGGGCTGGAATTGTTCAGTGCACAGCAGCCGGTTCCGGCGGGCAGAGGGTCATGAGAGTCATGATCTCCCCTTGGACGCGGCGGGTGACAAGTACGCGGTGTTCGAGGAAGTTGGCGGTGAGTTGTGCTACGTGAGAGTAGTTGAGGAAGGGGTCTTCGGTGTCGTTCTCCGACGCCGTGGAGGGTTCGTCCGGGGCGGGGAGCGTGAGGCGTAGCTCGACGTTGGTCATGGTGATGCGCAGTTGTGCCTGGTAGGAGACCTGGGCACGTATGTGTTCAGCGACGTGCTGTGCGGCTTGACGTGTGACGTCCTGGTAGTTCGGTGCATGCACTGAAAGGGTGTGGATGTGGTGGGCGGAGGTGAGGTGCGCGAGTTCGAACTCCATCGGCTGGCGCATCACGGCGACGGGAAGCGGGTCATTGCTGGTCATTCGCCACGGCCGGTGGCGGTGCTGTGCGGAGGAATTCTCGCGCCCCCCGCGGCTCGTTGCCGGCTGGGAGACTGCGGTCGCCGTTGGGTCGGTGGGGGCGGACACGGCGGCATCATCCGGTGAGGTCGAGGCCGTGTCGGTCGGGCCGGTGGTGGCAGGGCCGAGCCGTGCTGCCCCCTTCCCGTCTCCTTCGGCGCGCTGCCGCGTGGAGGTTTCGTCACCGGCCGTGACGGCGAACCGCGGCTGATCCAGAAAGGCGTGCGGCGCGGGATCGGAGGCTGCGGGCGCGGAGGTGGTGTGGCTGTCCAGTGCCCGCCGGAGCGCTTCGGCCTGCGACCCGGTGAGGCGGGAGGTGACGTCGGGGTCGCCGGCCAGCCGCTTCAGCCCGTCGTGCAGTGCGTCACCGGTGTCGGCACTGTAGACGGTGACGTCGCCGGGGCCGGACCGGTCGGTGTCTGCGGCCCGCCAGTGCTGCTCGACATAGTTCTTGAGGCGCATCATCGCCGCGAATACGGGTGGCTCCGCCTGCGCGTCGGCAGGGGAGGAAGAACCGGTGAGCCCGTTTCCCCAAATTTCGTCGACAGCATGGGCGAACCCACGGATCATCCACTGGTCTGGTTGCCAGGCACCCTCATATGGCACATCCAGTTCATGTGAGCGGCGCAGGGAATGTTCGCGTTGTTCCACCTCGCTGCCGATACGAGAAAACAGGCCGGACGCACCGTGAGTAATTGACTTTTGCGCCGATTCAATGATTTGCGGACTGATCAGATGGTCAGTCGGGCCCGAGTCCGCCACGTGACCGACCAGATCATTGACGAATTTTGCTGACACCAGCGGAATCTGCTTGTGGCGGTCCTCTATCCCGAAGAGGTTGACGGATACCGAATCCGGATCTTTCGCCAGACCTCCGAAGTAGGTGGCATTATCGATGGCCGTCAGCTGGGCGCTTCCGGAATCGTAGAGCAGGTTGCTGTAATTGATATGGTAGTCCGACATCCGGTCATAGTTGCCGAGGAAAATATCTGCCGTCAGAAGCCTTCCCACGGACTCAAGAGAGACGGTGTCCGTCAGGAACTGGTGCAATCCCTGCGCATCCAGGCGAGTCAGTTCATTACCCGGAACATGCTCCATGACCGAGAAATATTCTGGCCCGCCCTGCCCGGCGCCCCCCTGATGCATTGCCACGAGGTTGACCATCGAACTCCTGGCATCAGGGAGTATTCCTTCTATTATCTGCCCTTCCGGGGTGTCCCACTTGACCACCCTGGCTCTGGGAGTAACAACTTTGGCAACCTCACGAATGAAGCGGTCGGCATAGTGGGACGACGTATCCCACATCGGCTTCACCACTGCCTGGATTTCCGTGGAGGTTGCGACGAAGTAGACCCCCACCATGCCTGACCGCTTCGTCACCGTGACTCCATCAGGCCAATGGAGCGGATCCAGATTGCGCAATTCGCGGGTGGCGAGAGCGGGGTCGGCTTGCGGATCGTGCGGGCGGGCCGAGGTGGTGTGGCTGTCCAGTGCCCGCCGGAGCGCTTCGGCCTGCGACCCGGTGAGGCGGGAGGTGACGTCGGGGTCGCCGGCCAGCTGCTGCAGCCCGTCGCGCATCGCGTCACCGGTGTCGGCACTGTAGACGTGGACAAGGGAGTGCACGTATTCCGCCCGCCGGGCAAGGTCCTCGCTGCGCTGGGCGGGTTCCAGACGGTTGTAGGCGTTGATGACGGCTGCCAGGCGCTGTTGGGGAGTCGCCAGACGGTCGGGGTATTCATTTCCGAACCGCTGCACGAAGAAGCGGAGGATGGAGGTTCGTTCGTCCTTGTCGAGTCCGGACCAGTCCGGTGCCCTTGTCCCGGACAGCATCTTGATGAGCGCGGCGTACTCGCCTGCCTTGCCGTCGAACCACTCCTGCACGTCCTTGCCGACGATCTGCATCAGCTCCGCACGCGGACCCGGCCGCATCCGGCTGACCGCGGCCGACAACTGCGGATGGCTGTCGAATTGCCCGCCCAAGCAGGGGTTCCACAGGAGCGCGGACTCACTCGTAGCAGGCATGCGGCCAACCCTTCACGCAGACGTCGGAGATCCCTCGACCGTTGAACGGCACGGCCGACACCGCAGGTTCACGGCGATGCCTTGCCCCCGTAGCGGGCAGTCCCTGGTTGCAGGGAAGCCTGGCGAGTTCTAGGGGCGACGACGGCTCGCACGATGACGCGGAGGCCGGCGAAGGCCCGGGAGCCGTACTGGGTTCCGCGGTCGCAGCGGAAAACGGCGCCGTCCAGGCCGTCACGGGTCACGACCGCCAGCTGCGGCGCGTCGGACACCGGACCGGGCGCGACTGCGGCCGGCGATGGAGCGGCCGACGACTTTGCGGCGGTAGCAGTCCAAACAGTGATTCCTAATGCTGTCTGTCAAGCCGCGTGAGTGTTGGGAGGCACGGCCTCGTAGGTCCGTCCGTCGCGTAGGAGTGCCCAGAGGACGTTGACG